>JAIRNL010000103.1 GCA_031258035.1 Azoarcus sp.
AAGACTTCTCGCGCGCCGAGTTCGCGCAGGCGATCAATGATGGCGACCAGGGTATGGCCGACGTCGAGGACATCGTCGATGACCAGCACGGTGCGCCCCTGCACACAGTCTGTCGGGCAAACGCGCCATTCGATTTCTTCGCCCTGGGTGGCGTCGCCATAGCGGGTAGCGTGAAGATACGACAGTTCGAGCGGAAAATCGAACCGCGGCAACAGGCGCCCGGTCGGCACCATGCCGCCGTTCATGACCGCGAACACAATCGGATCGGCATCAGCCAGCCTGGCTGTAATGGCGGCGGCCATGCGATCGAGGGCGGCCTCGACCATTGCCTCGTCCGCCAGGATTTCAGCCTCATCGCGCATGTGCAGAAGATCATTCAGGCGAATCATGTCCAGGCTCATCTTCGTTCTCGCTGTAAAAAGCGCTCCATTGATACGTTGAAACCTTCCCAATAAAAACAACGTGCCGGAGAGGCACAGCAACTAACGAAAAAACAGCATTTTACAAAAAAATGCTGTAATTTTCCTGAAGCTAAGCCACCTTTCCGAACAATGTTCGCATCTGCAACGCCTTTGTCACAAACTGGAACACATCCGACTCGTCAAAATGTTCTCCACGCGCATATGCACGACAAGACAGGTATCCGTACAAGTCATCATAAATGCCGCAGTCCTTAAGACATTGCATTGGATGCACAACGCGCCGAGAACGCGTAACAAGACGCTCCAGAAACGCCTCTGGCCGCCAACCCTGAACATCAACACAAAGATGCACAGCACATCCTGAACCGACCGAGCCATAGATCAGCAGGCTCGTCCGATCTACAGGGTGCGGGCACGGCTGAATCAAGAACGCGCTAAAACGTCAGCCGCAGCCGAGCCAGTCCTTGCAGCGTGCGCTCGCGCCCGAGCGTCTCCAGGACGGCGTCGATCGACGGCGTGTGCGTCACGCCGAGCAGCCCCACCCGCAGCGGGATGGCCAGTTGCGGCATTTTCAGGCCGTGCTCTTTCAGGGTGTCCTCGATCGCCCGCCCGATGGCGCCCTTTTCCCAGGCCGGCAGGGCATCCAGGCGAAGGCCGAGCCCGGCCAACGCCGCGCGCGCCGGTGTGCCGAGGTGCTTTTCAGCCAGATCCGGGGGAATTTCGCCCACCCGGTAGAACGGCGCGACGGCCTCGGCCAGTTCGTTGAGATTGCCCGCGCGCGCTTTGTAGAGCGCCACGACCGCGGCGAGATCCGGGCCGCCCGCGGGGTCGATGCCCCGTTTGCCAAGGCGCTCCCCCACTTCCCGCGCCAGATCGGCGTCGCTCGTCGCCTTGAGGTACTGGGCGTTGAGCCAGTTCAGTTTGCTGGTGTTGAACTGCGCCGCCGAAGGCGTGATGTGTTCGAGATCGAACCACTCCACGAACTGCGCGCGGCTGAAAAATTCGTCGTCGCCGTGGCTCCAGCCCAGCCTGGCGAGGTAGTTGATCACCGCTTCCGGCAGATAGCCGTCATCCCGGTATTGCATCACGCCGACCGCGCCATGGCGTTTGGAGAGCTTGGCGCCGTCGTCGCCGAGGATCATCGACAGATGGCCGTATCGCGGCACGGTGGCGCCGAGCGCCGCGAGGACGTTGATCTGGCGCGGCGTGTTGTTGACGTGATCGTCGCCCCGGATGACGTGGGTGATTCCCATGTCCCAGTCGTCGACCACGACACAGAAGTTGTAGGTCGGCGTGCCATCGGCGCGGGCGATGATGAAGTCGTCAAGCTCGGCATTGGCAATTTCGATGCGCCCCTTGACGAGATCGTCCCAGGCCACCGCGCCCGCGCGCGGATTCCTGAATCGCACCACGGGTTCGACGCCCGGCGGCGGCGGCGGGAGCGTCTTGCCGGCCTCGGGCCGCCAGCGTCCGTCGTAGCGCGGCTTTTCCTTTTTCGCTTCCTGCGCCGCGCGCAGGGCGTCCAGCGCTTCTTTCGGGGTGTAGCAGTGGTAAGCCGTGCCGGCGGCGAGCATCTGCTGGATCACTTCCTTGTAGCGATCCATGCGCCGCGTCTGGTAGAACGGCCCTTCGTCGTGATCGAGCCCGAGCCAGGCCATGCCGTCGAGGATGGCCTGCACCGCTTCCGGCGTGGAACGGGCGATGTCGGTGTCCTCGATGCGCAAAATGAATTTGCCGCCGCTGTGGCGGGCATACGCCCACGAAAACAGCGCCGTGCGCGCGCCGCCGATGTGCAGGAAACCGGTCGGGCTGGGGGCAAAGCGGGTACGAACAACAGTTGAGGTCATGGCATTACGGGTTCCCAAAAAAAGAAAACCCCGGCGGAATCGTCCCGCCTGGGGAATGGTCTGGCTTGGCCGCCGCGCCCGATGCCGGATAAAAGGCATCGGGCGCGCCGGCTTTTTCTTCTACAGCATCGGGATTCCCTCCTGCTCTCCCTTTTCATAGACCACGTTCGCGCGCCCGACGATCAGGGGATCGAGCTGCCCGATCCGGACGATGTCCTTGTTGGTATAAGGTAGTTTGTGCAATACGTAACGCATGGCGTTGAGGCGCGCCCGCTTCTTGCAGTCGGATTTCACCACCGTCCAGGGCGCATCCGCCGTGTCGGTATAGAAGAACATCGCTTCTTTCGCCTTGGTGTAATCGCCCCATTTGTCGAGCGAGGCCATGTCGATGGGCGAGAGCTTCCACTGTTTCAGGGGGTGATTCTCCCGTTCCTTGAAACGTCGCCGTTGTTCGAGACGGCTCACCGAGAACCAGAATTTGACCAGATGAACGCCGCTGCGCACGAGGTTGCGTTCGAGTTCAGGACACTGGCGCATGAATTCGGCGTATTCGTCGGCGGTGCAGAAGCTCATGACCTTCTCCACCCCGGCGCGGTTGTACCAGGAGCGGTCGAAAAGCACGATTTCCCCGGCGCTCGGCAAATGCTGGATGTAACGCTGGAAATACCATTGTCCGCGCTCGATTTCCGAAGGCTTTTCGAGCGCGATGACCGAAGCGCCGCGCGGATTGAGGTGCTCCATGAAACGCTTGATGGTTCCCCCCTTGCCCGCCGCGTCGCGCCCTTCGAAAAGGATGAGCACTCTTTGCTTCGTTTCCTTGACCCATGCCTGCAATTTCAGCAATTCCACCTGGAGGTGGTATTTCTGTTTTTCGTAATTCTTGCGCGACATCAGGTTTTTGTAGGGATAACCGCCAGAGCGCCAGTCGTCGGAAAGTTCATCGTCTGGCTTGACCGTCGGCTTGGGGAAATCCAGCTTGCCGTTGTACGTCTTGCGCAAAAAGGTTTCGCGCAGCAAGCGCACGTCGTCGGGAGACGCGCCGGCAAGAATCGCCTCCAGCGCGCTGGCTGCGGACGGGGCATCCCCCGCCTTGCCTTCGAGTATGTCGGTCACGGCCACGACCTTGGAATCGTGGGCGGCGTCGAGCGACTGTTTGACCTCGAAAGCCTCGATGCCGTCCTGCGTCAGGGAAGTCGCCACATCGCCTTCCCTGACGCGCCGGGGGCGCGACGCCTTTTTGCTGGCTGCGGCGGGTTTTTCCGCGACGGGCACCGGAATATCGGAAACAGCAGGCGCCGGAGGGGTAATGCTTCTGTCGTTGTTTGTAGCCATGGGAGTCCCTGTCGATGGAAAAAGCGGATCATCGGTTTGGCTATGATACGCTTCCCGCACCGGCCCCGCAGCTTCCCATATCGGGATGCCGCGCCACGCGGCCGGGTTTCCGCTTTTCCGCTTTTCCGCCTTTCTGCTTTTCCGCTCCGGGTGCATATGAAGCGATTCATCCGCCGTATTCTTCCAGAGCGCGACGCCATCGCGCGCCACCGCTGGCTGCGTCCCTTCTCGGGCAACCTGTTCCACCCGTCCCTGTGGTACCTGAACCGCCGCTCGGCGGCGCGCGGCGTGGCAATCGGGCTTTTTTGCGGCCTGATCCCCGGCCCTCTCCAGATGCTCGGCGCGGCGCTTTGCAGCATCGTCCTGCGCGCCAACCTGCCGCTGGCGCTCGTCACCACGCTTTATTCCAACCCTTTCACCATCGTCCCGCTCTATTTCGCCGCCTTCGTGCTGGGCAACTGGGCGCTCGGCGACTTCGGCGACCTCGGCACGTCTTTCACCAGACCGCCCGAACCCGGCGACCAGGGCCTCTACGACTGGTGCATGGCGTTGCTCGCCTGGATGGGCGAGTTGGGCAAGCCGCTCGCGCT
>JAIRNL010000104.1 GCA_031258035.1 Azoarcus sp.
GGTTTTCCAGCCGCCGCCGGATGGCGGCCTTGTAGAGCGCGCGGTCGGCCTGCGCCCGCGTCGCCCGCACCGCCGGCCCCTTGGAAGCATTGAGGATGCGAAACTGGATGCCCGCTTCGTCCGCCGCCGCCGCCATCGCGCCGCCGAGCGCATCGACCTCCTTGACCAGATGCCCCTTGCCGATGCCGCCGATCGAAGGATTGCAGCTCATCGCGCCGAGCGTCTCGAAATTGTGGGTCAGCAGCAGGGTATGGCAGCCCATGCGCGCCGCAGCCAGCGCGGCCTCGGTTCCGGCATGGCCGCCGCCGACGACGACGACATCGAAATGGGTAGGGTGGAGCGTCATGCGCGAGAGCGTGCGGTCGGGAAAAGGGAGGGGATTTTACGTCAGTGTGCGGGAAGATTGGCATGACGCCCGCGCGGCCCGGCGCCCCGGGCCGGTGTTTCCCCTCTTCTCGCCGCCTAACCAGGGCAATTGATTTGAACGCTCTCCCGCGCCGCATCCGCCCGCGAGGGCGAGCGGCTCCCGATGCCGGCCGGCGGGCATGGTAAAATCGCGGCCCCGGATTGCCGGACGGCGTCCGGGCTGGCTGCCGGGTTCCATCGCGCCCGCGGCAACATCCGGTTCCGCCGCCCGCCTTTCGCCGCTTGCCTCCCGCCGCCTATTCCTGTATGCAGCTCTACGCCCTGGGCCTCAATCATCACACCGCGCCGCTTGCCATCCGCGAGCGGGTGGCGTTCGAGCCGGGCCGGCTGGAACAGGCGTTGCGCGACCTGACGAGCGGCCCGGCGGCGCGCGAAGCGGCGATCCTGTCGACGTGCAACCGCACCGAGCTTTATTTCGCCTCGGAGGCGCCGCAGTTCGCGGCGGATTGGCTGGCGCGGTTTCATCGCCTGCCGCTCGGCGACATCGCGCCCTATCTTTATTCGCACCCGGAACGCGCCGCGGTGCGCCATGTGTTCCGGGTGGCGAGCGGGCTGGATTCGATGGTGCTGGGCGAGCCGCAGATCCTCGGGCAGGTGAAAGACGCCGTGCACCGGGCCGAGGCGGCGGGCACGCTGGGCACGTTGCTGCACAAGTTGTTCCAGAGCACTTTTTCGGTGGCGAAGGAAGTGCGCTCGACCACGGCGATCGGGGCCAACATCGTGTCGATGGCCGCCGCCGCCGTGCATCTGGCCGAGCGCATTTTCGAGCGCATCGACGAGCAGCACGTGCTCTTCATCGGCGCGGGCGAAATGATCGAGCTGTGCGTGGCGCATTTCGCCGGGGCGAAGCCTTGTTCGCTCACGCTCGCCAACCGCACCGAGGCGCGCGCGCAGGCGCTGGCCGCGAGGTTCGACGCCCGGACCCTGCGGATGGAAGCCCTTGCCGGGGCGCTGTCGCGGTTCGACATCGTGGTCTCCTGTACGGCTTCGCCCTTGCCCATCGTCGGCCTGGGCATGGTCGAGCGCGCGGTGAAGGCGCGCCGGCACCGCCCCATGGTCATGGTCGATCTTGCCGTGCCGCGCGACATCGAGCCCGAAGTGGGCGGGCTGGACGATGTGTTTCTCTACGCGGTGGACGATCTCGCCCAGGTGGTCGAAGCGGGGCTGGAATCGCGCCAGCAGGCGGTGGTCGAGGCGGAGGACATCATCGACGACCGCGTGGAAGGCTTCCTGCACTGGATGCAGGCGCGCGATGCGGTGCCGGCGATCCGCGCGCTGCGCCAGTACGCCGAATCGGTGCGCGAGACCGAATTGGCGCGGGCGCTGAAGCTGCTCGCGCGCGGCGACGATCCCGCCCATGTCCTCGATGCGCTCTCGCACGGCCTGGCCAACAAGCTGATGCACGGGCCGACGCGCTATCTCAACCAGGCCGGGAACGAGGATTGCGCCGAGGCCGGCCGCATCGTCCGGCAGTTGTTCAACTTGCCCGAACGTTCCTGATGAAGCAGAGCATCCGCGACAAACTCGACCGCCTCATCGACCGCCTGGACGAACTCGACCGCGAACTGGGCGGCGAGGCGGCGGCGCGCGACATGACCCGTTACCGCGAACTGTCGCGCGAGCGGGCCGGGATCGAGCCGGTGGCGGCGCTTTACCGCGAATTGCGCCGCGGCGAGGCCGATTGCGCCACCGCCATCGACCTGATCGGCGATCCCGAGATGCGCGAACTGGGCGAGGCCGAACTCGCTTCGGGGCGGAAACGCTGCGCCGAGATCGAAGAGGATCTGCAACGCGCCCTGCTGCCGCGCGACCCCGACGACGGGCGCAACATCTTCCTCGAAATCCGCGCCGGCACGGGCGGCGAGGAGGCGGCGCTCTTCGCCGCCGACTTGCTGCGGATGTATATGCGCTACGCCGAACGGCAGGGCTGGAAAACCGAAATCGTCTCGGCCAGCGAATCCGGGCTGGGCGGCTACCGCGAGGCGATCGTCCGCATCGCGGGCGCGCAGGCGTGGGCGCGGCTGAAGTTCGAGTCCGGCGGCCATCGCGTGCAGCGCATCCCGGCGACGGAAACGCAGGGGCGGATTCATACTTCGGCATGCACGGTGGCGGTGATGCCCGAGGCCGACGAGCTGGAGGCGCTGGCCATCAACCCCGCCGAACTGCGCGTCGATACGTTTCGCGCTTCCGGCGCGGGCGGGCAGCACATCAACAAGACCGATTCCGCCGTGCGCATCACGCATTTGCCGACGGGGCTGGTGGTCGAGTGCCAGGCCGAGCGCAGTCAGCACAGCAACAAGGCGCGCGCGCTCGCGGTGCTGGCCGCGCGGCTGCACGATGCGCGGGTGCGCGAGCGCCAGGCCCGGGAGGCAGCGACCCGGCGCGACCTGATCGGCAGCGGCGACCGCTCCGGACGCATCCGCACCTACAATTTTCCGCAGGGTCGCCTGACCGACCACCGCATCGACCTCACGGTCTACCGGCTCGACGCGGTAATGGATGGCGATCTGGACGGCATCGTGGCGGCGCTGGCGCTCGAACAGCAGGCCGGCCAACTGGCGGCGTTGGCGGAAGAGGGATGAGTCTTCCCGCCGCTGATCTCGCCGGCGCGCTGGCCTGGGCGCGCAAGCGCATCGCGCCCCCGGAAGCGCGCCTTTTGCTGTGCCACGTCCGGGGTTGCCAGGCCGCGCATCTCGCGGCCTGGCCCGAGGAGGCATTGCCGGCGGCGGACTGGGAGGTGTTCCGCGACCTCGTCGGGCGGCGCGCCCGCGGCGAGCCGGTGGCTTATCTCGTCGGCGAGCGCGAATTCTACGGGCGATCTTTCCGGGTCGATCCGCGGGTGCTGATTCCGCGCCCCGAGACCGAATTGTTGGTGGAACTGGTTTTGGCGCGTTTCGCCGGCGTGCCGTGCCTGAGGGCGCTCGACCTCGGCACCGGCTCCGGCGCGCTGGCTGTCACGCTGGCGCTGGAGATGGATCGCGCCGAGGTCACCGCGCTCGACCAGTCGCGCGAGGCGCTCGACGTGGCGCGAGGCAACGCCGCGCGGCTGGGCGCGCGCGTGGCGTTCCGGCACGGCGACTGGTTCGCGGGGCTGGACAACGACCGTTACCGGCTGATCGTGGCCAATCCGCCCTATGTCGCCGAAAGCGATCCGCATCTCGCCATGGGCGACCTGCGTTTCGAGCCGCGCGCGGCGCTGGCTGCCGGCGACGACGGCCTCGCCGATCTCGCGCGGATCGTCGCCGGGGCGGGCCGCCACCTCGAAAACGGCGGCTGGCTGCTCATGGAGCACGGCTACGACCAGGCCGTCGCCGTGCGGAGTCTGTTGGCTGGCGCTGGCTTTGCCGCCATCGCCACATGGCCCGACCTGGCTGGGATCGGGCGCGTTTCGGGCGGATGTTGGATGGGGTGAGGTGCGATGGCTGGTCGGGGCGTCCTTAGAGAGAGAGATGTTTAGTCCAAGTGTTTGACGGTACATTGTCTATGACAAAATGTAGGGAGGCTCTATGGGACAAGTTCTACACGGCAGCGCCACAACGACTTCAGGCGGTGCGTCGAGCGATACAGCATAGTCAAGAGAGCATAAGAGCCTTGGCCCGCCGTTACGGCATCAATCCAAAGGCGGGCGGATGGCCATCTGCCCCTGCTTTTACCTGACCGATCACGCGGGAACGCCGCTGAAACTCATCAGCGGGCATTCTTTCGGCGTTTCCCGGAAATTTATCGAAATAGAATATGAGTAAAAATGCGCGTCCGGGAACGCAAAAAAGAAAACAAGAGTAAAGCGAGCGCCAAACCCGACGCCCGTCAAGGCAGCGTCGTTCTTCAGCCGCCCGACGTTCCCAATCGGCGTAGCCGCAAGAATCGCCCAGCCAGCGCCTGGGCAAGGGCGCGCTTCCGGCGCTGGAAAAAACGAATGGAAAGGTAAATTCCGAAAGGCGCTACGCGTTTCTCACCACCTGTTACGCAGCCAGCACCAAGCCAGCCGTTTTTTCCGTCGCCCAGGGCGCGGGCGCCCGAACCGCCGGCCAGACTGGGCTTTCGATGGAGAGCGTCAGTTGCCTAGCCAGCGCCGTCATGCCTTCGTAGCCGGCATAGCCGAATTCGCGTTCCTGGTTGATGTCCAGGAAGGGAATCCGCGCTTTCAGGGCGGTGTAGAGGTTGCGTCCGCCCGCGATCAGGATGTCCGCGCCGTCATCGCGGTAGGCGGAAAGCAGTGCCCCGGGACTGCCGTCGTCGATCATTTTCGCGTCCGGCCCCATCAGCTCGCGGATGCGGGCTTTGTC
>JAIRNL010000191.1 GCA_031258035.1 Azoarcus sp.
GCCGCCGCCATCGGCGAATCCTCCGACACCATCGAGGATGTGATCGAACCTTATCTGATCCAGCAAGGCTACCTGCAACGCACGCCGCGCGGTCGCATCGCCACGCCGGCGATCTGGCAGCACTTCGGACTCGTCCCGCCCAGGCGCGGCGGCGATCTGTTCGCGCCCTGACGCCCAAGAGGCCGCCATGCGTTTTTTCTCGGTGGCAATGTTCGTCCTGTGCGCGCTCGGCGGCCTGTACCTGCTCGTCGCCGCGCCGGAGTTCTCCATGCCCGAGCGCCACGATCCCGCACACTGGCGCCAGTTCGGTCCGTCGGCCGCGCGCGCTCTCGGCGGCGGCCTGCTGGCGGTTGCGGCGCTGGCGGCCATCTTCTTCCGCCACCAATACGCCGACGTCCGCCGCCCGCCCGAACCGACGGCACAGAAAATCTATTTCGCGCTCGTCGTGCTGGCTCTCGCCCTGATCAGCCTCGCCCTCGATCTGGCTGAACCCGTTCCGCCGCCGCCCGCCCGATCGACGCAGCCAGCCTCCTGAGGCATTCGCCCCCGGCCAGGCCAGCCCCGCCGGATGGGATCGGGCGCCGCCTCGGCGATTTGCCGGAATATGCCCAGCCCGATTGCCGCCCGGACACGACGCCCGCCGCGCCAACGGCATCCCCTGGGCGTGCGCGCCTGGCTGGCCAGGAGCACAATCGCGTCAATGCGCACAAAACCATACCATGGGATACATTCATGACAAGACCGCCGCCTGGCAAACGCGCTACCTTTGCACCTGTTTTCAAACCCCGCTCGCCGCGGCACACGACAGGCCCGATGCGAGCAATCACACCCAGGAGAATGACCATCATGAAACATCGCCCGTCCTTGCGCGCCCTACTGGCTACCCTGCTGGCTGCATGTGCGTTTAGCGCCCCGGCCCTGGCTGCGCCGCACGATCATGACAGGAACAGCCATGACCGTCGCCCGCCGCCACATCGCGCCGATCAGCCACCACGTCACGCCAACCCGCCACCGCGCCGCGCCAACCCGCCACCGCGCCGCGCCAACCCGCCACCACGCCGCGCCAACCCGCCACCACGCCGTGCCAACCCGCCGCCGCGCCGTGCCAACCCGCCGCCGCGTCGAGCCAGCCGTCACGCGCCGCCGCGAGCCGCGTATCTTGAAAACCGCCATCGCGGTATCGCGCGCGATTATTTTTTGCGCGAATATGCCAGGGGCCGCTGCCCACCCGGACTCACCCGCCGCGGCCCGGGCTGCGTGCCCGCCGGTGCGCGCATCTGGTCTCGTGGCCGGATCCTGCCGCGCGGCGTGGTCTATTACGACGTCCCCGCGCCGCTACTCGTCGAACTACCGCCGCCGCCTCGCGGACAGCGTTACGTGCGCGTGGCGGGCGACATCCTGCTGATTGCGATCGGCACCGGTCTGGTGGTCGACGCCATCCAGGATATTTTCGATTGACCGGCGCGGCAACTACGGGCGGGCACAGTTCGCCCGCAAAGCGCGCCACGTCATGGCTGTCCAGTCAATGGCGGTGGGTCAGGGATTCGAACCCTGGAAGGGGTTGCCCCCTTGCTAGTTTTCAAGACTAGTGCCTTCAACCGCTCGGCCAACCCACCGTTTCCGCGATGCAGCCAGTTTTCTGGCCGCATAGTAAGCCCGAACGACTTTTGCAGGTCAACCTCCACCAGAGCCTCGCGCACTTATCGCATTTATCAACGTCCAATGCTTGTTTTGTTATGATCGCTGCCGCGGCAGTGACGCCGCTGACCTCCGGAGAACGAACAGGATGGGTATCTACGCCCTAGACGGGAGCAGACCCCGGATCAACGAAGACTGCTGGATCGCCCATACCGCAACGGTCATCGGAGACGTGACCCTCGGCCGCGACGTGAGCATCTGGTACAACGTGGTCATCCGCGGCGATAACGCGCCCATCGCCATCGGCGATGGCACCAATGTCCAGGATGGCTCCATCCTCCATAACGACGAGGGCGTGCCGCTGACGATCGGCGCCGGGGTCACGGTCGGCCACATGGCAATGCTGCACGGCTGTACCATCGGCGACGGCTGCCTGATCGGCATCAACGCCGTCGTCCTCAATAACGCCGTGCTGGGCAGGAATTGCCTCATCGGCGCCAATGCGTTGATTCCCGAAGGCAAGACCATTCCCGATCGCTCGCTGGTGGTCGGTTCGCCGGGACGGGTGCTGCGCACCCTGACCGATGACGAACTCGCTCGCCTGCACGGCAACGCCCGACATTACATCGACAATGCCCGCCGCTTCCGGGCCGGACTCGTCGAATTACGCACCCCATCCGCCCATGCCGATATCTGAAACCACGCGCCGGTTCGCGCGTTTCGTCCTGCCCATGCTGGCTTGCGCCGCGATCGGTGCATGCAGCGTGGCGCCGCCGGGCAACCGCGCCAGCGCCAGCAGGGCGCCGGACGTCTATGGCGACATGCTGGAGGACGATGAGAAACCCTCTCCGTTCGCCACGTATTTCATGCTCGATGATCCCACGCAGCGCCAGGAAATCGTGTTGCGCGCTTTCGAGCTGCTCGGCGTCGACTATCTCTGGGGCGGCGACGATCCGGAAATCGGTCTCGATTGCAGCGGCATGGTGAGCTATCTGGTGGAACGGATCAGCGGTCGCAAGCTGCCGCACCACGCGGCCACCATCGCCCAGATCACCCGCCCGATCAAGCGCCATGAACTGGCACCCGGCGATCTCGTTTTTTTCAATACGCTTGGCCGCCGCCATTCGCACATGGGGATCTACATCGGCGACAACCGTTTCATCCACGCGCCGGCGCCCGGGCAGAAGGTTCGCGTCGAACGGCTCAATACCCGCTATTACACCGAGCACCTCGATGGCCTGCACACGCTGATCCGGACAGGCAACTGACCGGGCCGGCGGACGCCTTCATGTTTCCGCCCCAGGCGTGCCCGCCAGCCACGCGCCCACGACCCGCTCGCACTCTTCGACACCGTTCCTGGTCAGACTGGAAAACAGCTGTACCGTGATCCGCTCGCCATGGCCATGCGCCGCCAGCGCCTCACGCACTTTGCGCAAGGTGGCCTGCGCCGCGCCGCGCGAGAGTTTGTCGCTCTTGGTGAGCAGGATGTGGATGGGCCGCCCGGAAGGCGCGAACCAGCCGATCATCTGGCGGTCGAGCGCGGTGAGCGGGTGGCGCGTATCCATCATCAGCACCAGCCCGGCAAGCGCCATGCGCGTCTTGAGATAGCTTTCGATCAGTTCTCCCCACTGGAGACGGATTCTTTCCGGCACGGCGGCATAGCCATAGCCAGGCAGGTCGACGAGGCGGGCGCCGCACGGGAGACGGAAAAAATTGAGAAGTTGGGTGCGGCCCGGCGTCTTCGAGACGTAGGCGAGCCGCGTATGGCCCGCCAATGTATTGATTGCGCTGGATTTTCCGGCGTTCGAGCGGCCGGCGAAGGCAATTTCGAAGCCGTCGGCGGGCGGCAGCGCGGACGGTTTGGCAATCGAGGTTTCAAAGCTGGCTTGGCGGAAGATGGACATAAGGTCTTGACGTGGCGGCGAGGCGGCGGCGGGGAGGCCGCGCAAAATCATACAAAGGAAGGTTCGTGTTATAGAATAACGCGCTTAAGGACTACTCCCCACGGCTTATCGAGGACATCATGATCAAGCGTTCCCTGCTGCTGTCGCTGCTGCTCGTCGGCAGTTTCCAGACCCAGGCCCAGACTCCCGAAGAAAAAGCCAGGCAGCACATTGATACTGTCTGTGTCGCCTGTCACATGGCCGACGGCAACAGCCAGGTGCCCGAGCAGGCCAAGCTCGCGGGCCAGCATACCGACTACCTCTATAAGCAGATGCGCGATTTCAAGAGCCTGGACGGCAAGCCCCCCGTGCGCGAGAACGCCATCATGAACGGCATGATTTCCGTGGTTCCCGATGAGGATTTGCGCGCGGTGGCCGATTATCTCGCGGCGCAGACGCTGCAACCGGCCGCGGCCAAGAACGTCGAGACTTTTGCCGCCGGACAGAAAATCTGGCGTGCCGGCATCGCCGCCAAGGGAGTGCCGGCCTGTGCCGCCTGTCATGGCCCCGCGGGTAAGGGCTTGCCAGCGCAATATCCGGCGCTGGCGGGACAGTTTCCCGAATATATCGAAATCCAGCTCAAGGCTTTCCGTGATGGCGTGCGCGCCAACGACCCGGCGGGCATGATGCGCGCCATCGCGCTGCGCATGACCGATCCGGAAATCAAGGCAGTCGCCGACTACGCCGCCGGGCTGCGCTGAGACGCGCAACATCCGGCGGGCAGACGATCGAAAAAGAAAGGGGGCGAAGCCGCCCCCTTTCTTTTTCGGGCTCACCTCCCAATCTCTTTGTCTTTGGCAGAATCACGATGCAGCGAGCCAGCGCGCGAGCGTCCACCCTGGAAGCGCTCATCGAACTCTTGAGTTCGATGCGTTTCGCCATCAGCCTGCTCACCGTGCTGGCGATCGCCTCGGTCATCGGCACAGTGGTGCAGCAGAACGAACCGGCGAACGCCTATCTCAACCAGTTCGGCCAGTTCTGGGATCCGGTCTTCGCCCGCATGGATCTATACGCGGTCTATGGCGCCGTCTGGTTTCTCGCCATCCTCGCGTTCCTGGTGCTGTCGACGACACTGTGCATCGTTCGACAGTCCGTGCCGATCGTGCGCGAGATTCGCGGTTTCCGCGAGCGCGCGCGCGAAGCTTCCCTGCGGCTTTTCGCCCACCAAGCCAGCCTTGCGCCCACCTTGCCGCCGCAGGCACGACGCGACGCGGTCACGGCCTACCTCGCGGGCGCGGGGTTCCGTTTCCGGGTCGATGAGCGCGAGGACGGCGCGCTCATCGCAGCCAGGCAAGGCGCCGCTGGACGCATCGGTTATTTTCTCGCCCACGGCGCCATCGTCCTGATCTGCGTCGGCGGTCTGCTCGACGGCAATCTGCCGCTCGCCTGGCAGATGAAGCTCGGCGGCAAGGCACCCGCCTCCGGAGACCAGCCGGTTGCCCACATCCCCGCCTCGGCCCGCCTCGACCGGAGCAACTGGAGTTATCGCGGCAATATCTATATTCCCGAGGGCGGCGACACCGATTTCGCCGTGCTCAACGTCGATGACGGCGTTTTGCTCCAACCCCTGCCATTCAAGGTCGCACTCAAACGCTTCCGCATCGACCATTACCCGAGCGGCATGCCAAGGCGCTACGCCAGCGACCTCGTGCTCACCGACAGCGACAGCAGCCAGAGTTTCGAGCGCACGCTCGAAGTCAACAAACCGATCGAGTACCGGGGCGTCACCCTGTTCCAGTCCGGTTTCGACGACGGCGGCTCCCTGCTGCGCCTCACGATGCGCGATTTCGTCCCCGGCGGCGCCCGCCCGCCGCATCCGCTCGAAGTCGAAGTCGGCAGCCGCCTGTCGCTCCAGAAGTTCGGCTACGACTACACGCTCGAAGCCACAGGTTTCCGCCCGATCAACGTCGAGAACTTCGCCCCCCCCGCGCCCGCCGGCGGCAGCCTGTTCGATCATTTCCTCGGCAGTGGGGCGCGGACGCAAATCGACGAAAACCTGCGCAACCTCGGCCCGGTGTATACCTTCAAGCTGCGCGATGCCGCTGGGCAGGCGCGTGAATTCAGCAATTACATGCTGCCGCTCGAACTCTCCGGCCACAAATATCTTTTCAGCGGCGTGCGCGCCAGCCAGATGGAAGCGTTCAACTACCTGCGCATCCCGCTCGACGATAACGACAGCGCCGATACCTGGTTCGCCATCCGCCAGATCTTTTTCGACCCCGCGCGCCACGCCGCGCTTGCCGCGCGCTTCACCGCGCGCGTTTTCGAGCCCGGCGGCGAAGATACTTTGCGGGAACGCCTGAAGGCTGCCGCCGAACATACCCTCACCCTTTTTACCCATGGCGGCCTGGATGCCATTTCGGATTTCGTCGAAAGCAAGGCTTTCGACGAGCACACTACCTCCGAGGAAGAACGCCAGCGCGCCGGCGCGGCCTTCCTCCAGATTCTGCAAGGAATGGTCTGGGATGCCTGGATGAGCGTGCGCGAAGCCGCCGGACAGGACGCGCTCGAACCCGGCGACGAGCATGCGCCGTTCATCCGCGATACGCTGATCGCCATGGTCGACGGCTTTCGTTACGACGCGCCGTTCTACCTTCAGCTCACCAATTACGAACACCGCCAGGCCACCATCCTGCAAGCCACGCGCTCGCCCGGGAAACCGCTGGTCTATCTCGGTTCGCTCTTGCTGGCGCTGGGCGTATTTGCCATGCTTTACATCCGCGAACGTCGGCTGTTCGTGTTGCTCAAATGCGATGAGGCGCTGATAGCGATGTCGTCGAACCGCAAGGCCATCGACGTGGAGGAGACTTTCGCCCACCATTGCGACGGTCTCGCCATCGCCCTCGGCGCCGTGGCCCCGCGCAACTGATCCCTGGGAGATTTCATGGAACTGGCTTCTTCCCCCCTTCCCGCACCCTCCCCCTCCGTCGGCAAGCCGCCGGCGGCCCCGGAAGCAAAACCCGCCGCCCCGGCCCTCGCCGGCTGGCTGAAACAACGCGGCTTCGGCGACTGGTTTTATGCCCTCGCCCTCGTCGCCGGCGCTTGTGTCGCCTACTTCCGCTACGGCGCGGCGATGGACGGCTACGATACCGCCATCCTCGTCCTGCACGTCCCCCTCCTCGCCGCGCTCGGCTGGGCCTGGCGACCGTTCCGCCTTTTCCTCGCCACCGTGGCCGCGCTGGCGCTGGCTGGCATCTGGCTCTACCAGGGCGACCTCGCCCGCGCCGAACAGGTCTTTTTCCTCAAATACCTGCTGTCGAGCCAGACCGCCATCGCCTGGATGAGCGCCTGCTTTTTCATCGCCACCGGCGCCTATTGCCTCGGCCTGGCTGCGCGCGCCGGTTTCGCCGAGCGCACCGGCAGCGCCCTCACCTGGGCCGCCGCCATCATGGGCGCGGTCGGGCTGTCCGTGCGCTGGTACGAGTCCTACCTGCTCGGCCCTGACATCGGCCATATCCCGATCAGCAACCTGTACGAAGTCTTCGTCCTGTTCAGCCTCGTCACCGCGCTGCTCTATCTGTTCTACGAAGGCCGCTACGGCACCCGCCGGCTGGGCGCGTTCGTGCTGCTGGCAATCTCGGTCGCGGTCGCATTCCTGCTCTGGTACGCCTTCACCCGCGGGGCATACCAGATCCAGCCCCTCGTGCCCGCCTTGCAGTCCTACTGGATGAAGATCCATGTGCCGGCCAATTTCGTCGGCTACGGCGGCTTCGCCCTCGCCGCCATGGCCGGTCTCGCCTGGCTGCTCAGTGCCCGCGGCACGCTCGCCGAACGGCTTCCCGCCCCGGAGGTGCTCGAAGACGTGATGTACAAGGCCATCGCCATCGGCTTCGCCTTTTTCACCATTGCCACCATCCTCGGGGCATTGTGGGCGGCGGAAGCCTGGGGCAGCTACTGGTCGTGGGATCCCAAAGAGACCTGGGCGCTGATCGTGTGGCTCAATTACGCCGCCTGGCTGCACATACGGCTGGCGAACGGCGCGGGCGGCAGGCTGAAAAACTGCCAGCGCCGCATCGCCGCCCTGGAAAGCCAGTTCGCGCCGTCGCCCCGGGAAGAGCACAGCAACGACGACGAACGCACCGCCGAAATCCGCACACGGCTTGCGGAACTGACAGCGCAGGAAAGCGTCCTGAAACGACGCGGTCACAAGGAAAAAGCGATGCTCGCCTGGTGGGCGCTCGCCGGGCTGCTCGTCACCACCTTCGCTTTTCTCGGCGTCAACCTGTTCCTTTCCGGCCTGCACTCCTACGGCTCTTTATGATGACGCCGGACGAACTCAAGAAAGCCGCCGCCCTGGCCGCGCTCGCCGAACTCCAGGCGCTCGCGCCGGAGAGCCTCATCGGCATCGGCACCGGCTCCACCGTCAATCACTTCATCGACGCCCTGGCTGCCAGCGGACTGCGCATCCGGGGCGCGGTCTCCAGTTCCGAAGCCAGTTCGCAACGGCTGGCTGCGCGCGGCATCCCGCTCGCGGGCCTGGACGAAGCCGCCGCCCTGCCCATCTACATCGACGGCGCGGACGAAATCGACCACGGCTTCAACATGATAAAAGGCGGCGGCGGCGCGCTCACCCGCGAAAAAATCGTCGCCGCCGCGGCGGATCGCTTCGTCTGCATCTGCGATGCCAGCAAGCGGGTCGCCGTCCTCGGCCGCTTTCCCTTGCCGGTCGAAGTCATCCCGATGGCCCGCGCCCAGGTCGCACGCGCGATCGCCCGCCTCACCGGCGGCGAACCGCGCTGGCGCGAGGGCTTCGTCACCGACAACGGCCATCACATCCTCGACGTTCATGGCCTCGCCATCCCCGATCCGCGCGCGCTCGAAACCGAACTGAACCAGATCGCGGGAATCGTCACCAACGGCCTGTTCGCGCGGCGCGGCGCGGACGTGCTGCTGCTCGCCACGGCGGCGGGCGTGCAGCGCCATGAACGTCAATCCGCCACCGAAAGCAGCCGGTAAAGCGACATCAGCATTCCCGCCGTCGCGCCCCAGATGAAATAATCGCCGTAGGGCATGGCGTGGAAATGGCGCGGCACGCCTTCCACGCGCAGGGTATGGCGCCGGTGGTTGGCCGGATCGAGAAAGTGCGCCAGCGGCACCTCGAAGACTTCCGCAACCTCGAAATCATCTACAGCCAGCGCCAGCGGCGGCCGCAGCAGGCCGACCACTGGCGTGACGCGAAACCCGGTACCGGTCAGGTAATCCGGCAGATGCCCGACGATCTCGACCCGATCCGGTGACAGGCCGATTTCCTCCCGCGCCTCGCGCAGCGCGGTCGCCTCCGCCGAAACGTCGCCCGTTTCCATCCCGCCGCCGGGAAAGCTGATCTGCCCCGGATGATGGTGCAGATGGTCGGTGCGCCGGGTGAGCAATACCGTCGGCCCCGCTTCCCGCGTCTCGCGCAGCACGAGGGGCACCAGCACGGCCGCGGGTCGATGCCGCTGTCCGCCCGCGCCGGGCCAGTCGCCATCGGCATCGGTCGCCGCGCCGGGCCGCGCCAGCCGCCGACGCAGCCGGGACACGATGCCATCCGCCGCCGGTGCAATGGCATCTTCGCCCGCCTCCCGGCTCAAAGCGCCCGCCTCAGGTACAGACTGCTGCCCTTGCGCCTCATCTCCATGTCCTTGAGAACACTCATGCCCAGCAGCACGAAAGGCAAGTCCTGCCCATCATGCACCACGCCCTCCACATTCCGGAACTGGAGGCTGCCAACCTTCACCGAACCCAACGTCACCCGCCACACCCTGATATTCCCGCCCGCGGTCTGGCTCATCCCCGGCGTCGCGCCTTCGAGATCAATCCCCAGACGCCGCGCGTCCGAGCGCCCGATACTGACGAACGTCGCTCCGGTATCGACGAGAAAACGGACCTTGCCGCCATTGACCTCGCCACCGGTCAGGAACTCGCCCCGCTCGTTCGCCTCGATCACCATTTCCACACCGCGAGCCAGTACTTTCCTGGCTGCCTCATTCGTGAATCCGTCGACGCCCGGCCTGTCCGCGCCACGGCTCCGCTGCCGCACCACCCGCGCGCCCAGGCGCAAATCATGGCGCCGGCCCTCGAATTCGACCACCGCCACATCCCCGTCGATCGCCAGCAGCTTTACGCCCTCGGCGGTGCTTTTCCCTTCCGCCACCAGTTGCGGCGGGCCGTTATCGACGACGAGCACGGCCTTCCCGCCCAGAATGCCCGCAAGCGCCAGATCGGTCGCGCCCGCGCCACTCGCCAGGGCGAGGCCAAGCAACGCCGCCACGCCCAGATAATGCCATCCCGTTCGTTTCACCTTTTCCCCGCTCCCGAAGTGAGCCGCCCCTTTCCTGCGGCCGGGATTCTGTTCGCCACAAACCAGCGGCGCTTTCTGGCTTTTCGGGCGCCTGTCTCGCCCCGTGGTCACACCAGGCGTCTGGACGGCGTTTATCGCATACATTCATCGTACCGTCGAGCAACTATCCATGCCTGCGGCGGTAGTTGTCGGTTGACGGCGATGCGAAACGCGACAAAACTTCCCGGAGATTCATCCAGCCGTGAGCTTCATCATGACGCATTTCATGGGACGGGCATCCCGCGCATCCCCTCCGGATGTTCCGTGGCGCAAGCGGCGCCCGCGCGGTTTCACCTTGGTCGAATTATTGATCACCATCATGATCGCCGCCATTCTCGCCGCCGTCGCCGTGCCCTCGTTCAAGGGCGCGATCCGCGGCGTCGCGGTTCGCGGCGCCGCCAGCGAGCTCGTCGCCGGCATGCAATTCGCCCGCTCCGAAGCCATCCGCAGCAACCGCGCCGTCACTTTCACGTTCGACACGGATCGCCGCTGGCGGATCTTTTTCGACGCCAACAACGATGGCGTCTATTCGACGCCGCCCGATGAACTTCTGCGCGAAAACACTCACGCCGAACACATCCAGCCACAAACAGCCAGCTGGCGGTTGAAACTCCATCCTTCGGGACTGATTGCGATCGCCGCGCCGCCGGGCACGGGTTTCCCAACGGGCATCTGCCTGCAAACCGACGACAATCCGCGCATCCAGCGTTTCGTGCAGATGCGGACGAGGATCGGCTCGCCGCTCATCCTGGAAAATTGCCCATGAGCAGGAAACCCGCGGCGGGCACTCCCGCCCGCGCCCACCGAATCGCCGTTCGAGAACCCGCCATGCGCACACAAAAAGGTTTCACCCTGATAGAGCTGATGATCGTCGTGGTCGTCGTCAGCATTCTCGCCGCCATCGCGGTGCCGAGCTATCGCTCGTCCATGCTCAAGACCCGCCGCGCCACCGCCGCCGCCTGCCTGCTGGAATTGTCCCAGTACATGGAACGCGCCTATACCAAGGATCTGGACTACACCAAGGCAGTCTGGCCAGCGCTGGCGGCCGACGGCACCGACACCCGCCGTCAATGCCAACGCGACCTGGCTGACCATTACAGTTTCAGCCTTGATCCCAATGTCACCGCACAAAGAAAATACAGGATC
Source organism: Azoarcus sp. (assembly GCA_031258035.1). GTDB lineage: Bacteria > Pseudomonadota > Gammaproteobacteria > Burkholderiales > Rhodocyclaceae > WRNU01. The sequence continues at coordinate 11,047 of JAIRNL010000191.1, forward strand.
AAGGCAACGCCCCAGGGCGGCCAGACCGCCGATCCGTGCGGTACGCTCACGATCGACCATGCCGGGACGAAAGGCGCCGGAGGCGGCGCCAGTTCATGCTGGAAGTAACGAGACGCCCCGCGCGGGAACGCGCACGATTTCGTGGGCACTGCCCACAGAAGCCGTGCGCAACCCTGTGGACAAAAGACGTTTCGCTTCTGATGGTGGAGGATTGACGAACTGCCCGGAGAACGGGCAATATCATGCCTCACGCATGGAGTGGGCAAACACGGCATGGAGGAGATGCGATGAGGTTCGTTGCCATCCCGGACCGGCAGGAACACGCGTGGTATGTCGTCGATATTCATGAGAATACGCGCGTGCCGCAACCTTTCTCTACCTTTGAGGACGCGGAAGACTGGATCGACGCCCGCCTGCGGGAATCCGGTGACGAAAACACACCCCTTGACTGAGCACTCGCACACCGTCGCGCGGGATACCTGCGGGCCTGTCATGAACTCAATCCGCCAAATACATCAGGACTGAACGAACACAAACGATGTCCCACGACACCCCCACGCACCCCGCTTCCGCCGGTCTTTCCGTCCGGGATGCGCAAGCCTGCATCGTTGGCAAGATCCATCCCATCGGCACGGAAAACATCGCACTCGAAAAGGCGCTCGGCCGGGTGCTGGCTAGCGAAGTCCGCGCCAACCGCGACCTGCCGCCATACGACCTTGCCGCGATGGACGGCTATGCCGTGCGCAGCGCCGACACTGCCGCCGCGCCGGCGACGCTGGAGATCGTCGACGACATCCAGGCGGGAGACATGCCCCGCGTCGCCCTCCAGCCAGGCCAATGCGCCCGGATCATGACCGGCGCGCCGGTTCCCGCTGGCGCCGACGCCGTCGTCCGGGTCGAAGACACCCGACCCGGCCCGGACGGCGCGGTCGAAATCCGCCTTCCCGTCCCGACGGCAGCCGATATTCGCCGCCGCGCCGAAAACATGAGCCAGGGCGAAATCGTGCTGCCCGCCGGCACCGAAATCACCCCCGCCACGATCGGCGTCCTGGCGACGGTCAAACAGGCCGTGGTCGAGGTATACCGCAAGCCGCGCGTCGCCATCCTCTCAAGCGGCAACGAACTGGAAGCCCTGCACGAACCGCTCGATCCCGACCGCATCCCCGACTCCAACACCCATGCCCTGGCTGCACAGGTACAAGCCCTCGGCATCGAACCGGCCCGCCTCGGCATCGCCCGTGACGACCCCGCCGAATTGAGCCGCTTTCTCGAACAGGGGCTGGAATACGACGTGCTGCTCATCTCGGGCGGCACCTCGGTCGGCGTACACGACCATGTGCGCCCGGCACTCGCGGCGCTGGGCGTCACCCTCCATTTCTGGCGCGTCGAGATGCGTCCGGGGCACCCGGTGGCGTTCGGCACATCGGATCGCGCTTTCGTGTTCTGCCTGCCCGGCAACCCCGTCTCCAGCATGGTCTGCTTCGCCCAATTCGTCTTCCCGGCGCTGCGCGCCCTCACCGGCCATCGCCGTCTGTTCCGGCGCGTTCTGCCCGCCCGCCTGACTCACGGCATCAAATCCCGCCCGGGCCGCGTCGAATTCGTGCGCGTGGCGCTCACCCGCAATGCTGACGGCGTCCATGAAGCCGCCTCCGCCGGCCCACAGAGCAGCGGCGACGTGCTGACCATGGCGCGCGCCGACGCTCTGCTCATCGTGCCTGCCGACAGCAGGGGCCTCGCCGCCGGCGAAACCGCCCTCGTGCAATTACTGGAAGCCGGCGCCTGCCAGGACGACGCGGGACTGGAAGGCGACGCATGAAAAAGGCGCGTATCGGTATCGTCACCATCTCCGACCGGGCAAGCCGCGGCGAATACGAAGACAAGGGCGGTCCCGCCGCCTGCGACTGGCTGACCAGGGTGCTGGCTAGCCAATGGGAAGCCGTCTCCCGCCTCATCGCCGACGAGCAGCCGCTCATCGAAGCCACGCTGCGGGCGTTGAGCGACGACGAAGCCTGCTGTCTCATCGTAACGACCGGCGGTACCGGCCCCGCGCCGCGCGACGTGACACCAGAAGCAACCGAGGCGGTCTGCGCCAGGATGCTGCCGGGTTTCGGCGAACGGATGCGCGCGGCATCGCTCGCATCCGTGCCAACGGCGATCCTGTCGCGCCAGACCGCAGGCGTCCGCGG
>JAIRNL010000247.1 GCA_031258035.1 Azoarcus sp.
AACGTATCGTTCGACGAGGCATGCGCCCGCTGCGCGGCGGCCATCGGCCCCGGCGGCGCGGCGCTGGCTGGACAGGCGCGCGAAGCCGCCATCGCGCTCTACCGCGAAGCGGCCGACTACGCCGCCGGGCGCGGCATCATCATCGCCGACACCAAATTCGAGTTCGGCATCGACGCCGCCGGCGCCCTGCATCTGATCGACGAGGCGCTCACCCCCGACTCCTCGCGCTTCTGGCTCGCTGCCGATTACCGCGAAGGCGCGAGTCCTCCTTCGTTCGACAAACAATACGTGCGCGACTACCTCGAAACCCTCGACTGGAACAAGAAAGCGCCCGCCCCCAGGCTGCCGCCGGAGGTCATCGCGCGCACCGCCGACAAATACCGCGAAGCATATCTTCGCCTTACGGGGAAGCCACTTCCCTGAAGCCGGCAGGCGCGCCATGACACGCAAAAAGCTCCCCATCGGCATCCGGGGCCTGCATTGCCATGACAAGTATGACCGGACGATAAAATATCCGGTGATCCGCATCAGTTTCGAGGGAGGCGTCATGGCCAGCGGGGAAGAGTTGGATGCCCGGATTCACGGCATCCTGACCGGAAACGAGTCTCGCCTGGGCGTATCCCATGGGGAAGGTTCGATTTCCAATCGCTTCATTACCCTGATCCAGGCGGGCGATACAGTAGCCCCATTTTACCGACGACGCAGGGCAGAGCCCCCCCTTCAACAATTACTTTCCGCCTGTCATGACCACTACGTATTCCCCATCTGCCAATCCCCTGCTCGACTTCTCCGGTCTCCCCCGTTTCGCCGACATCCGCCCCGAGCACGTCGCGCCCGCGATCCGGGCGTTGCTTGCCGAATACGGCGAACTGATCGCGCGCCTGACCGCCGATCCCACCCCACCAGACTGGAACGGATTCGTCGCGCCGATGACCGCCGCCGGCGAACGCCTCTCCCGCGCCTGGGGCATCGTCGGCCACCTGCACGCCGTGCTGGACATCCCCCCCTGGCGCGAAGCGTACAACGCCATGTTGCCAGAGGTGTCGGCCTTCTACGCCGAACTGGGACAGAATCTCGCGCTGTTCCACAAGTACAAGGCGTTCGCCGCCGGCCCCGAATACGCGGCCTCCAGCCAGGTGCGCCGGCGCATCATCGACCATGAAATCCGCGATTTCCGCCTCTCGGGCGCGGAATTGCCCGAAGCCGACAAGCCGCGCTTCAAGGCAATCCAGGAAGAACTCTCGCAACTGGCTGCGAAATTTTCCGAGAACCTGCTCGACGCCACCAACGCCCACGCCGAATGGATCGCCGACGAAGCGGATCTGGCTGGCATCCCCGCCGACGCCCGCGCCGCCGCGCGCGCCGCGGCGGAAAAAGACGGTCGCCCTGGCTGGAAATTCACCCTCCATCTCCCCTCCTGGCTACCGGTGATGCAGTACGCCGATGACCGCGCCCTGCGCGAACGCATGTATCGCGCTCATGCCACCCGCGCCTCGGAATTCAACCTCGACGGCGACGGCGGGGCGCCATGGGACAACGGCCCCCTGATCGGGCGCATCCTCGCCCTGCGCGCGGAAGAAGCAAAACTGCTCGGCTACCGCGATTACGCCGAAGTCTCGATCGTGCCCAAGATGGCGGATTCGCCCGCGCAGGCGCTCGCCTTCCTGCGCGAACTGGCTGGGAAAGCCAAACCTTTCGCCGAACGCGATCTGGCTGAACTCACCGCCTTCGCGCGGGACGAACTCGGGCTCGACCCGCTGGCGCCATGGGACATCGCCTACGCCTCGGAAAAACTGCGCCAACGCCGCTACGCCTATTCCGAGCAAGAAGTGAAACAGTATTTCCCCGAGCCGCGCGTGCTCGACGGCCTTTTCACCGTCATGCGCGAGCTGTACGGCCTCGACATCGTCGCCGACGAAGCGCCGCGCTGGGACGAAGACACCCGCTTTTTCCGCATCGAAAAAGACGGCGCGCTGCTCGGCCAGTTCTACCTCGACCTGCACGCCCGTGACAGCAAGCGCGGCGGCGCGTGGATGGATTCGGCGCGCGACCGCAGCCGCGACGCCAGCGACGCCCTCACCACCCCAGTCGCTTACCTCGTGTGCAACTTTCCCGCCCCCGTCGCCGGCAAACCCGCCACCTTCACCCACGACGACGTACTCACCCTTTTCCACGAAGCCGGGCACGGACTCCATCACCTGCTCACCCGCGTCGATGAATCCGCCGCCTCCGGCATCAACGGCGTGGAGTGGGATGCGGTCGAATTACCAAGTCAGTTCATGGAGAACTTCTGCTGGGAGTGGGACGTGCTTGCGGCGATGAGCGCGCATGTCGACAGCGGCCAGCCGCTGCCGCGCACGCTCTACGACAAGATGATCGCGGCGCGCAACTTCCAGAGCGGCATGCGGATGGTGCGCCAGATCGAGTTTTCCCTGTTCGATCTGCTTCTGCACAGCGACGCGGTCGCCTCCGGGGCTGGCGGGGACATTCCCATCGGGCGCGTGCTGGCGCTTCTCGACGAAGTGCGCCGTGAAGTCGCCGTGCTCTTTCCACCGCCCTGGCATCGCTTTCCGCACAGCTTTTCGCACATTTTCGCGGGCGGTTACGCGGCGGGCTACTACAGCTACAAATGGGCCGAAGTCCTGTCCGCCGACGCATTCGCGGCATTCGAGGAAGCCGTCGATGGACAAGCGGACGGCAACCGTGGCAGGCTGCTTGACCGCGCCACGGGCGAACGTTTCTGGCGCGAGATTCTCGCCGTCGGGGGCAGCCGGCCCGCCCTGGCATCCTTCGTGGCCTTCCGTGGCCGCGAACCTTCGGTCGACGCGCTCCTGCGTCACAATGGCATGGTGAATACATGACTAGCGCACGAAAGACCTTTCCGGCGGCGGCACTGCTCGCCGCCACCGCCACCGCCACCGCCGTGGCCGAGCCTTCCACTTCGGACATCTATCGCTGGACGGACCAGCAGGGCGAAACGCACTACTCGGATCGCCCGCCACCCGGGATCGAGGCCGAAGCCGTCAATCTCATCAGCAAGCCGGCCACGCCCGCCCTGTCCTACGCCACCCGCAAGGCCGCCAAGGATTTCCCCGTCGTGCTCTACACCGTCGCCCGCTGCGCGCGCCTGTGCGAAGAGGCACGCGATCTCC
>JAIRNL010000014.1 GCA_031258035.1 Azoarcus sp.
CGCGGCGACAGCAACTGGGTGCCCGCCGAAGCGGTCGAGCGCATCGAGGTCATCCGCGGCCCGGCGGCGGCGCGTTATGGTTCCGGCGCGGCGGGCGGCGTGGTCAACATCATCACCAAGGACATCCCGGACGCCCTGCACGGCTCACTCACGCTCTACGGCAATTTCCCCGAACATTCGGAAGAAGGCGACAGCCATCGCATCAACTTCAACACCGCCGGCCCGCTCGGCGAACGGTTCGGGTTCCGTGTCTACGGTAACTACAGCAAAACCGAAGCCGACGACCCGGACATCAACGCCGATGCCGCAAGCGCAATAGGCACCCTGAACACGGCGGCGGGCCGCGAAGGGGTCAAGAACCATGACATCAAGGCGCTTCTGCGCTGGAAGCCGACCGACCGGCAGGCGGTCGATTTCGAGGCCGGCTATTCCCGTCAGGGCAACATCTACGCGGGTGACACCAACGTCGGCCCGAGCGCCACCGACCCTTCCCAAGCCGACCTCCCCACTGGCGCCATCCCGGGAGCCGCCCACCTCGGCGACGAAACCAACACCATGACCCGCACTACCTACGCGATCTCGCACCGGGGTCAGTATTCCTTCGGCAAATCGAGTGCCTATTTCCAGTACGAGAACACGAAGAACAGACGCCTGAAAGAAGGCATGGCGGGCGGCGGCGAGGGCAACATCAACAGCGCCGAAAAATCCACCAGCGAACTCAAGGGCTACACCCTGAACGGCCAGCTCGATATGCCATTCAAGCTCGGCGTCCAGCAGGTGCTCACCGTCGGCGCGGAATGGAACCACCAGGAGCTGGACGATCCGGCGTCCATCCTGGGCGGAGTCCCCACCGGCATCGACTGGCCCGGCGTCGTCCCCGCCAACCAGCGACCGACCGACGTCGATGCCACCATCACCTCGGTTTTCGTCGAGGACAACATCGAAGTCACCCCAAACATCATCCTCACGCCCGGCGTGCGCCTGGATCACCACAGCGATTTCGGCAACAACTGGAGTCCGGCGCTGAACGCTTCCTGGATGATTACCCCGGAAATCACCCTGAAAGGCGGCATCGCCCGCACTTTCAAGGCGCCCAACCTGTACCAGATCAATCCCCACTATCTGTACAACACCATGGGCAACGGTTGCCCGACCGGCATGACGGGGCCGTGCTATGTGCTGGGCAACCCCGATCTCGATCCGGAAATCAGCCTGAACAAGGAAATCGGCATCAACTACACCGCGAACGGCTGGAACGCGGGCCTGACCTATTTCCACAACAAGTACGACAACAAGATCACTTCGGGCCTGACCAACCTGAACGTCACCACCGGCACGCTCACCGGCACCGTGCTGCAATGGGAGAACGCCACCGACGCGGTGATCGCCGGCTATGAAGGCAATATCCTGATCCCGCTCGCGCGCAACCTGAACTGGAGCAACAATTTCACCTACATGCAGCGCAACAAGGACCAGCGCGGCCAGCCCTTGAGCATCATTCCGAAATACACGATCAACAGCACGCTCGACTGGCAGCCGACCGACAAGCTCTCCTTCGTCGTCACCGCCGCTTTCTACGGCAAGCAGAAGCCGCGCACCAACAATGCCAGCACGACCGCGGCGGTCACGGGCGAGGCGCTGAAACCCCGCTCGGCCTACGCCCTGTGGGGCATCAGCGCCGGTTACAAGTTCACTCAGGATCTGAACGCCCGCATCGGCGTCAGCAACCTGTTCGACAAGCAGCTGTTCCGCGAGGCCAACGGTAGTGCGGCGGGCGCGAATACTTACAACGAACCGGGACGCGCCTATTATCTGACGCTGACGGCCTCGTTCTGAGCGCGCGCCTGCAATGTCCCCGTCCGCCTTGCCCCGCGTCCGCCGGGCAAGGCGGACGGACGCGAGAACGGCGTCGATGTTCCACTTGAAAAAGGCGGTCACTCTGCTGTCGGAGCAGGGCGAGGCCGCGCAACGCCTGTCCTGGTGAAGCCATTGCGCCAAAGTCACGAAACGATGACGACGGACGGGTATTACGCCGGCCTGCCCTATCCGGCGCTCTTTCACCGCGAACTGACGCCGGGGTGGCTTGCCACCATATTGACCGCGCTCGGTCATCGCGCCCCCGATCTTGCCGCGCCCCATACCTGGTGCGAACTGGGTTGCGGGCCGGGCTTGGGCGCGCTCATCACCGCTGCGACGAATCCGCTTTGCCAGTGCCACGCGGTGGATTTCGACGCGGCGGCCATCGGCCACGCCCGCGCGCTCGCCGATGAGGCAGCCATCGGCAACGCGCGTTTTCTGCACATGGGCTTCGCCGAACTGGCTGAGGCCGACGAGACGACACTGCCGCCGCTGGATTTCATCGTACTGCACGGCGTGTTGTCCTGGATTTCGCCCGCCAACCGGCGCGCGGCGCTGCGCATCGCGGAACGCTGGCTCAAGCCCGGCGGCGTCGTCTGTCTTGCCTACATGAGCCAACCGGGCAGTGCGCCGATGATGGCGATGCAACGCTTGCTGCGGCGCAGCGCCGAAACCGCCGCCAACGTCGACGCGGGGTTTGCCACCGGGTTCAGGCTTCTGCGTGCATTGCGCGACGGCGGCGCGGGCCAGTTCACCGTCGTGCCGGAGCTGGGCGCGCAACTCGAACAGGTCATGCGACATCCGCCGGGTTATCTCGCCCATGAATTCCTCGGCGCATATTGGGAGCCGCTGCACGTGGCCGACATGCTGGCGGCGCTGGCGGAGATCGGCTGCGACTTTCTTGGCAGCGCCACCCCGCTGGAAAACATCGACGCCGTTTCCATTCCCGCCGCGGCCTTGCCCGCCATCGCCGCCATCGGGGATACGGCGCTACGCGAGACGGCCAAGGACATCGCGCGCAATCAGACTTTGCGCCGCGACGTTTACCAGCGCGCGCCGCAACCGCTGACCACCGCCGAGCACCGCGACGCGCTGGAGGCTCTTTCTTTCGTCGCCCTGCCGGACGCTCCCGCCAAGGGCGCCTTGCGCTTCGAGACCCGCATCGGCCCGGTCGACGGCCCGGCGGCCATGTTCTCGCCGCTGCTCGCCGCGCTCGCCGATGGTAGGCCCCATACTTTCCGCGAGCTGATGACGCTGCCGGACTACGCAGGACGCGGCGGAATGCTGAACCAGGCAACCCAGATGCTGCTGTGGGCCGGGCACATTCACCCGGTTTCGCCAGCCGCGGACGCGGCTTCGGCGCAGGCGCTCAATCGCG
>JAIRNL010000116.1 GCA_031258035.1 Azoarcus sp.
TCGCCACTCCTCGTGGCTCGCCTCGCAACCAAGTACCCACACTTATCGGTCGTCCAACTTTTTAAAGAACCGCCGCTCAGCGCAGCGAAGAAGCGGAATTCTGACAGACTTCAAAAAACACGTCAACCCCCCCTCCTCTTTCCCTGCACCAGAACCGCCTCAAAACTCAGCCCCAGCAGCAAGGAAGCCGCGCATTCTAAACACAAACAAAAAAAAAACTCAACCCCCTTTCGACAGAACAGAGCCGGTTCCGTGAAAAACGACAGCCAAGGCTCAGGCTCCCGCTGGCGCGCGGGCGCGATAGCCCCAGATCACCGACCAATCGTAGGTCGGCAGCCGCGGCTGGTCGTCGTGCGCGTAGCTCAGGATGCGGTAGTCGTTCGGCCCGATGCGACGAAAGCAGGGCTCGTCGCGCGGACGCCCGTTGGCATCCAGGAAAGACAGAACCTCGCGCGGCGCAAGCGTGGCGGCACGCACGATGTCGTAGGAACGTCGACTGACGATGGCCATTTCCCTGTTGGACAGACGCACGACGCTGCCGGGGGGAAACAGCCCCATCCGTCCCATGAGCAAGCGGGCAAGGCTGAGATCGAGCGAGTCGAGGTCGGCGCCGAAGATATGTTCGGTCAGCCCGGACAGGTCGCGCGCCCTGGTGATGCTCCAGTATTGCGGGCCACGGCCGCGCCGCACGCGCAGGCGGGCGGCGAAGATATCGACCAGGCGCAGCATGCGCGCTTCCAGGCGGATACTGCCTTTGGCGAGCCCTTTGGGGTAGCCGCTGCCATCGAGGTTTTCGTGGTGCTGTTCCACCGCCTGCGCCCAGGATGCGGGGATGCCGATATCGCGCAGGACTTCGGCGGCGCGGTGCGGATGTTCAGCCAGCGACCGCCGCAATGCGCCGGGCAGCGGACCTGGAAACGCCGCCATTTCGTCGTGCAGCGCCATGCTTCCCAGGTTCATCGTCAGCGCCGCGCCGATCAGTTCGACCAGTTCGTGGCGGGTAAAGGCGTGCGCGCTCCCCAGTTCGGCGGCGAAAAGCGCCGCCAGTATCGCCTGGCACACGCTGGGAGAACCGGGATTCGCCATGCGCGCGAAGCCGATGCAGGCGTCCGGATCGAGTTGCCAGGCGGTATGGATGGATTCGGCAAGGCTCCGGTAAACGTCGACATCGTGCTGGCTGCCGGCGTTCGTCGGCATGTCGAGCATGGACAGGGCTTCACCGGCATCGGTCAGCGCCTGGAGCGGATCGTCGGTCGAAACCGCCACGGCCTGCGCGGCATCGCAAAACAGGCGGCGGTTGCCAAGCTGTTTTTGCAGGTTCTTGCTGATCAGCACGCCTTGCCGCAACAGCAGGCTGCCGTTGCCGTCGAAAAAATCGCACGGCGAGATTTCTCCGATTCTCGCGGGAGACAGCATTACAGGTCGCAAAATCATCGCGGGCATCGCCATGCCTCCGTTTCAGGCCCAACCCCGCGCAGGGGGATTCATCTCCGGCATTCTCATCCTTGCCCCCGCGCGCCGGCACAATAAATTTCCTTCCCCGCGGTTAGTCCGGATGCCATCCGGGCATTATCGAATGACGCATTCAGTCGTATCTGGCGCCGCAACATTTCTTGTATTTCTTGCCGCTGCCGCAGGGGCAGGGTTCGTTGCGTCCCGGCTCGGGAGCGGGCGAGTGCGGGGTATCGAGCGCAATCGGCTGGGGGACGGGCAGCCCGGCCGCGCGCCAGCGCAGGTAAATGTCGTTGACCATTTCGCCCGCCGCTTCCAGCCAGCCGAGGCGCGTTTCGTCGTCGGCCGTTTCCACCTCATCGCCTTCCCATGGCGCGACGATTTGCCGCAGGCCGTTCCGCGCGGTCTCGGCAAGGTCGGCATCCAGCCCTTCCCACCAGTCTTCGGGCCACAGGTCGAGCCCCTGGGTAAAGCCGTCGATCCACTCATCGCCGATCCTCAGCCTGTCGTCCCCCGCCTCGGCGGCGAAACAGAACGGTTCCCAGCGCCCATCTTCCCTCTCGCGCCCCAGCGTGGTCACAAGCTCGTTATAGTAAGCAAGCACAAGTTGGATCGCGCGCTGCACGGCGATGCCGCCCCCGAAATCGGTATCTTCGTGAGCCGACCACACTTCCGGCAACCAGTCCTCGCGCGCGATCGGCCAAGGAGAGAGGAGCACGCCGGCAAGAAAACCGTCGAGCATTTCGAGCGTCATGCAGTCTTCCGGCACGACATCCGAGACGAGGATTTTTTCCAGGTCGTCGAGGGCTTCGTCAGTGAGCAGTATGGGAATGGTGTCGGAAGGAATGGTGTCGGAACGGGTCATTTTGGTCGATTATCCGAATCGGGCAAGCGCCGGGCACGGCGCCCGTATCCGCGATTGTAGCTGGCTCGACAGCGGCGCGCGCGGCGGATGCGGCTCTCCGGAGGGATCCGGCTTTAGAATGATGGATCCAATCCATTCCACGGATGTTCCCCGATGAACCACGACAGCCCGCTATCCGATTTACAATCGCTTGTCATCCACGGCGATCTGGATCAGGAACATCCGGAATCGAACGACACCGCCCTGTCGCCAGCCATCCATACCGCTTCGACCTACAGCGCCCGCACGCCCGCCGAGTTTGCCGACATGGCGAACGTGGCACGCCACCCGCGCTATTACGCCCGTTACGGCAATCCCACGCAGGCGCGTTGCGAGCGGCTCATCGCCCGCCTGGAAAATGCGGAATCGGCGCTGCTGTGCGCTTCCGGCATGGGCGCGATGAGCACCTCCCTGTTGTCGCTGGTGAAAGCGGGCGATCACATCGTGGCGCAAAGCGCGCACTACATGGGGACGGCCCAACTCCTGACCGACCTCCTGCCCAACCTGGGCGTGGAAGTCACGCTCGTCGATCAGCGCGACAGCGCGGCGTTCGCCGAAGCCGCGCGCCCGAACACCAGGCTGATCGTACTGGAAACCCCTTCCAACCCCACCCTGACCCTCACCGATCTCGCCGCCGTCGCCCGCTTCGCCCGCGAGCGCGGCATCGTCACGCTGGCTGACAATACTTTTGCCTCGCCGATCAACCAGCGTCCGCGCGACTTCGGTATCGACCTCGTTCTCCACAGCGCCACCAAATACCTGGGCGGCCACAGCGACCTGATCGCGGGCGTCGTATGTGGCGACGAAGCGATCGTCGAAAAAATCTGGAAACGCTCAATCGCCCTCGGCACGAACGTCAGTCCGTTTACCGCGTTCCTGCTCCTGCGTGGCCTGCGCACCCTGCCCTTGCGGGTAGCGCGCCAGAACGAGACCGCGCTGGCTTTGGCGCGTTTTCTCGAAAGGCATCCGGCCGTCGCGCGGGTACATTACCCGGAACTGGAAAGCCACCCGCAGCACGCGCTTTTCAGGCGCCAGATGGCGCACGGCGGCGGCGTGTTGAGCATCGAGTTCGCGGGCGGGGACGACAAGGGCTATGAAGCCGCCCGGAAATTCGTCGCCTCGCTCCGCCTCGCCCGTCACGCGGTCAGTCTCGGCGGGGTGGAAACGCTGGTGGTACACGCCGCGTCCATGTGGGAAGCCTCACTGACGCCCGCGCAGATGAAAGCGGCGGGGATTTCCCCCGCCCTGGTACGCATTGCCGCCGGCCTGGAAAACGCCGCCGACCTGCAAGCCGACATGACGGCGGCGCTCGCTGCCGCGTGACGGTTTTCAGGACACCGCCGCGTCGAGATCGACACAGAGGCGATACAGGATCTGGCCTGAATCGCGGTACTTGCGCTCGAACGGCGTCAGGGGCCGCACCGCCTCAAACGCGCTCCAGGGCACCGGACGGCCCAGCGCCAACGCCAGCGCAAGGGCGAATTCGGCCACGTATACCACCCAATTGCTGCGGCATTCGAGCACGCCGCCGAGGCGGGGGATAAACGGAAACACCGGATGCGCCGGCCAGCGCCGCCCGAGGTGTCCGATCTTGGGCCAGGGGTTGGGATAAAGAATGTAATGGCGCGCCAGGCGCAGGCCATCGTCGGCGAGCAGTCGCCAGAAATCGACCAGATCAGCGCGCACGAACACCATGTTGGCCGGCAGCAATGCCGCGGGATAAGGTTTGCGCCGTTGCAGGCGATCCTCCGACTGGTCGACACCGATCACCCAGTGATCGGGAAAAGCGCGCGCCAGTTCGATCGTGCTGTGCCCGACCCCGCAGCCGGCGTCGAGAATCAGGGGCGCGCGTCCATCCCAGCCGGCGAGCGCCCGGTCGCGGGCGAGGCGGTTGCAATCCGCAAACGGCTTGCGAAACGGATGCGTCAGGTGCGTCCTGACCCGCGCAACCAGATGTGCGTGTACGTCTGGCTGCGCGCTGATGGGAATGCGGGAATTGGCATAGCTCAAATCGCCATCCCTCCGCAGCTTCCGGCAACGGACGGCGGCACGCCTTGCTGCGCATGAATCGCTGTTGGCAACAAATGGAAGAGACCTGGATGAATAGCCATAAGAATGCCAGATTAACGCGAGAAGGGCGCAAATTGCGCATCAAACGCATCAACCCGGAGAGACGAACGCCGCAACCGTGGGGCAGGCAACGAACTTGTCCGTGTAGCCATCGCCCACTATGCCGGCCCACTACGCCGCTTTGGGCATGCGCATCCGGCGCATCCTCACCGGCAACGGTTGTTCACGCCGTTCCCGCCTGTTCGCCCAGATCAGCCTGTTTATTGCAACGCGACATGGCGTCTTCCCGCTGCAATTTCTTCTCCACGGGCATGATGTGGTTTTCGTATTGCCCGATCTTTTGATCCAGCCGATCCAGCATTTTTTGCATATCGTCCCACCCGCGCCGCGATCTGGGCGCGCTGCTCGACGAGAATCTGTTTTCTCGCGCTGGCTGTCGCGTCGCCTTGCTGGAACAGCGCGACGTATTTCATGAGCGCCTCCACCCGGACGCCCGCGTTGCGCATATGTTTGATGAAATCGATCCAGTCGCCATCGAATTCCGTGTAATTGCGGATGCCGCCCGCACCACGGCCAACCGGCGGAATCAGCCCGATGCGCTCGTAATAGCGCGGGGTGTCCGCCGTGAGGCCGTATTTTCTGCCGGCTTCCGCGATCGTCATGGTCATTTGCGTTCCTTCCGAAAATTTTCTTGAAAACCTGTTGACCTGGAGTTGACTCCAGGGATTTTACTCTGGTTTGCGGCGTGCATATACGCACCTGTTTCATCCCGAATGGCTTGCCGGCGATGCCGGAATCCTCATCAACCAACAGGTAAGGTGGATCCAGATGACTGAAAAAACAACAGAAACGGGCGGCTCGAACGCCGAAGACATTGACGCAAACCGCCGCGCGGCCATCAAGGGCGCGGTTGTCGCCGGGCTGGCTGCAACCCTGCCGGCATCGGCGGGCAACGCAGCGGCGCAACAGGCCAATGACGTTCGGTCGGCAAGCAACGTTCAGCCGACGATAGACCCGCGCACCCGCTTCCCGAACGATCAACCAGCTCAGGCGCAAACCTGGCCCGGACTTCAACGCGACATGACGCCACGGCCCGACTGCGGGGAAACGAGTTACTGTGGTTCCGGACGCCTTGCCGGGCGTCGCGCCCTGATTACCGGCGGCGATTCCGACATTGGCCGCGCGGTCGCCATCGCCTATGCGCGCGAAGGCGCCGATATTGCGATCAACTACCTGCCGCAGGAAGAACCCGACGCCGCGGAGGTGATCGACCTCATCCGCCGCGAGGGCCGGAAAGCCGTCGCCATTCCCGGCGATCTCCGCACCGAGGAATTTTGCAGGAGCCCGGTTGCCCGGGCGGAACGCGAACTCGGCGGTCTCGACATCCTCGTCAGTAACGCCGGCTATGGCTGGTGCCTGCCCGACATTCTCGAATATCCGGGCGAAAAATTCGACCAGGTGGTGAAGACCAACCTGTACGCTTCGTTCTGGTTGTCGAAGGCCGTCATCCCGGTGATGAAGCCGGGAAGCGCCATCGTGTTCTCGAATTCGGTCACGGCCTTCCTGCCTTCCGAGGCCTTTCTCGGCTACAGCGCCACGAAGGCCGCGATGGTCGCTTTTACCTGCGCCCTCGCCAAGCAGGTCGCCAAGCGCGGCATCCGGGTCAACGGCGTCGCCCCTGGGGCAATCTGGACGCCGATGCAGGTTTACTTCGAGGCACCCGTCAATAATGTCAAGAACCTCAACGCCTTGACGCCGGTCGGACGCATGGGCCAACCGGTGGAAATGGCACCGCTTTATGTCGCCCTGGCTGAAGGGACGAGCAGTTTCGTCACCGGGAGCACATGGTCTGCCAATGGCGGACGGGTATAACGCGCCACCCCCGTCATCGAAGCCGCCTGGCGAAAGCCGGGCGCGGCCCGGCATGTGACGGAAACGGAATTCGCCATTGCCGCGCAAACGCCACGAACACCGGACAGATCGCTTGCCCCCTACAGATCCCTACACGCCCCTTGCCTTGGGGGGCGTATTCGAGGATAATCATCGGTTCCTATTTTAGCAGGGCGGTCACAACCGCCGCCCGCACCGGGATCAGACATGAAAGCGGAAATCCACCCCAAGTACGATGATGTCACCGTGACCTGCTCTTGCGGCAACACGTTCGTGACCCGTTCGACCATCGGCAAACCGGCGCTGCGCGTCGAAGTATGCTCATCCTGCCACCCGTTTTATACCGGCAAGCAGAAGATCGTCGACACCGCCGGTCGCGTCGAGCGTTTCCGGCAAAAATACGGCAACCTCGTCGCGCGCGCGAAGTAAGCTTCGCACGCTTGCCGCACTCTGGGCAAAACAAAAAAGGCAGCCTCTGGCTGCCTTTTTTGTACCAGCACACCGGAGGAAACCATGCCCATCGACATCCGCCCCATCGCACCGGCAGACATCCCCGCCATCGCGGCGCTCGCCCGCGCCACCTGGCTCGACGCTTACGCCGGCATCATTTCCCGTGCGCAGATCGACTACATGCTGGCTCAACGCTATGACCCTGCGCAACTGAAAGCCGATACCGAAAACCCGGAAAAATGGCTGCATCAGGCATTCATCGACGGCATCCGCGCCGGTTTCGCCGCCTGCGAAATCTGCGGGGGCGAATTCAAGCTCGACAAGCTCTACATTCATCCCGACATGCAGCGCAAGGGCGCGGGAGCGGCACTGATCGCCCATGTGGCAGCCATCGCCCGCGACCGTGGCTATCCCGGCATGATCCTGGCGGTCAACAAGAAGAACGAGCAGGCGCTCCGCGCCTATGCCAGATACGGCTTCCAGGTGCGCGACAAAACCGTGACCGACATCGGCAACGGCTTCATCATGGATGATTACATCATGGAAAAACATTTCTGACTTCCCGAAGGGCCACGACAAAAACCTGCCGCCCAAGATGCGGAAAAGTAACAAATGCTTGCCCCGCCCATGCAAACGGGGCAAGCTGGCGCCATAACCATTACAATGCGCTGTTTTCCACCACAGGCGCGCCTGCATGATCCGCAAGCCCCACGCCCCGCTGCCCTTCTTGCTCCACCGCCTGTACGGCACCTTCGGCCTCGCCCTGCTTGCCGGCTTTTATCTGTTTACCGGCCTGATCGGGCATGAACCCTGGCGCGGCGACGACATCCGTTATTTTGGGCCCATCCATTCGATGCTTGAGGGCGAAGGGCTGCTCTTTCCGCAGATCGGCGGTCTGCCTTTCCTCGACTATCCCCCTTTCTATTATTGGTGCGCGGCGCTGCTCGCCTTTGTCACGGGCGGCTTGCTCGACGCCCACGACGGCGCCCGGCTGGCAAGCGCCGCCTTCACCGCGCTGACTGTCTACTGGGTCGCTCGCGCCGCCGAGCGCCTGTACGGACGCCCAACCCGCACCGTCGCGGCGCTGCTCGTCCTCGGCAGCCTCGGTCTCGTCCTCCACGCCCACGAAACCCAGCCGCGCATCGCCCTGATGGCAATGGTCGCGCTCGTCCTCGCCAGCATCGCGCGGGTGCCCGAACGTCCGTTGCAAGGCAGTCTGCAAGCGGGCCTGGGTTGCGCGTTGGCCATCCTGGCTGCCGGATTTGCGGGATTGCTGTTTACCGCGCCGCTTTTCATCCTGGCCATCATGATCAGCCCCGAGTGCCGCAACCCTCGCGCCAGCGGCGGGCTGCTCGCCGGACTCACCCTGGGCGCATGCCTGGGCGGGCTGTGGCCGCTCATCCTGCACCTGACATCGCCGGATCTGTTCGCTCTCTGGCGGCACGAACAATGGCGGCAAATCGTCGGCAGCGATTTCGGCTCCGGCGACTTCGCCCGGCTCGCCGAACTCCTGGGCTGGTTCCTGTGGCCGCTGTGGCCGCTCGCATCATGGGCACTGTGGCGCGAGCGCCGGCGGCTTTTCCAGTTGCGCTGGCTGCTGCCCCTGCTCTCCACGGTCATCACGCTCTTCCTGCTGGCGCTTTCCGCCGATTACTCCCCGCCCGCCATGCTGCCGCTGTTGCCCGCGCTGGCTCTGCTGGCTGCCGGCGGCATACCGACACTGCGCCGCGGCGCCGCCAATGCCTTCGACTGGTTTTCGGCGATGAATTTCGGCGCCTTCGCCATCCTGGTGTGGATCGCGTGGACGGCACAGGTCTTTGCCTGGCCACCCGGACTGGCTCGCCACATCGCCCACGTCGCGCCGACTTTCACCGCGGTCGACACGCTTCCCAAAACCCTGGCTGGCCTCAGCATCTGCCTGCTCTGGTTCGCCCTCGCCTGGGGCTTGCCGCGCACGCCGGGACGGGGCGCCGCGAACTGGGCGATGGGCGTGAC
Source organism: Azoarcus sp. (assembly GCA_031258035.1). Classification (GTDB taxonomy): domain Bacteria; phylum Pseudomonadota; class Gammaproteobacteria; order Burkholderiales; family Rhodocyclaceae; genus WRNU01. The sequence goes on from JAIRNL010000116.1 coordinate 8,762, forward strand.
GATGCTTCTATGCCTGGCTGTAACGCTGCTGATGCCCTGGTTCGATCACAGCCGCAGCTACCGGCCGATGGCCCAGGCGCTCGAGCAGGCGCTTGCCCCCTACGCCGACGAGTGCGTCGCCAGCAACAAACTGTCTTTCTCGATCCGCAGCATGCTCGATTATTATGTCGGCCTGCGCCCCGAACCCGATGACGCCGCCGCGACCCAGTGCCGCCTGCTGTTGACCCACACTGCTGGCCGCAAGGCCGAGACCACCGATGAAATCGAAGGCTGGACACCGATCTGGCATTTCCGCCGCGGCGGCGGTAAACAGTACGAAGCCCTGCACCTTTATATGCGCCGGAACCGTGACTGAGCCTTTTTTCACCGCACCGCAACACCTGCCCGCATGGACAAAGCTTTCCGTCCACGCGCGGCGGCTCGCGGCACGTCCTCTCCTCGACTTTTTCACCAACGATTCGGCCCGCGCCGAGCGTTTTTCCCTGAATTTTTCCGACCCCGCCGAATCCGGGCACGACGCGCTCATCGCCGATTTTTCCAAGCAGCGCCTCGATGACGCCACCCTCGCCGACCTCATCCAGCTTGCGCGCGAAGCGCGGCTGGATGAAGGCATCCGCCGCCTGTTCGCCGGAGAGCCGGTCAACTTCACCGAAGGCCGCGCCGCCGCCCATATGGCCATGCGCGGCAGTTGCCCGCCCCCTCCCGGACACGACGCCGAGACCCACGCCATGCGCGCCTTCGCTTTCGCCCTGCGGGAAGGCGAACTCATCGGCGCCAGCAACCAGCCCATCCGCCACCTGGTCAACATCGGCATCGGCGGTTCCGACCTCGGCCCCCGTCTCGCGTTTGAAGCATTGGCTGCCCCACACCCTGGCTGCAACGCTCCCGAAGTCGACTTCGTTGCCAACATCGACCCCCGCGACCTCGATACCGTGCTTGCCCGTTCGGAGGCCGCAAGCACGCTGTTTCTCGTTTCCTCCAAGAGTTTCGGCACAGCGGAAACACTCGCCAACGCCGAAGCCGCCCGCCGGTGGCTACGCGCCCAACTCGGCGACGAGGCCGATGTCGGCGCCCATTTCGCCGCGGTCAGCAACGCGGTCGAAGCCGCCGCCGCATTTGGCATCCGCCCCGAGCGGGTGTTTCCGTTACCCGAATGGGTCGGCGGGCGCTATTCGGTATGGTCGGCGATCGGCCTGCCGGTGCTTGTCGCCATTGGCGGCGCTTTCGACGGATTCCT
>JAIRNL010000119.1 GCA_031258035.1 Azoarcus sp.
TGCCCTCCATCGCAGAGAAAATTCGCTTTGAGTGACCCTCTTGGATCACCATTCCTTGTCTATATCACAGGCTCTTCCCACTTTGCTCTTCGGCCCTCGCCTTTGCCACTTCTTTCCTCTTTGATGGCTCTCCACCACTTTTGATTGCACCCGGCGTCGGGCGGAACCAGGCATTGCGCGTGACGTGCGGGCATAATGGCCACTTTGTGTTTTTCCCTGTTTCAAGGAGGTTGATGCCATGGTGCGGATTTCATCAAAAGTGGCCGGAGGCGGGTCATGAACACATCCGTTTCCCGGAAAATCCACCGCGTGCTCCCCGCCGCGTTGGCTCTGGCGCTCGTCGCGCCCTTGCCGGCGATGGCCGACGGGTTTTCCGATTGTCTCGAACGCCTGCGCGCGCAGGCTGCCCGGCGCGGCATTTCGCGCGCGACTTTCGATGCCCATGCCGCCCGGCTCCGGCCCGATCCGTCGGTGCTCGAATTGCTCGATACCCAGCCAGAGTTTTCCACCCCGATCTGGGATTACCTCGCGGCGCTCGTCGATGACGAGAGGGCGGACGATGGCCGCGCCATGCTCGAACGCTGGCGGGACGTGCTGCAAAAGGTCGAGGAACGTTACGGCGTCGATCCGGCGACGGTGGTGGCGGTCTGGGGCGTGGAAAGCAATTACGGGCGCAGCCTCGGCAAACGCCCGCTTCTGGTTTCGCTCGGCACGCTCGCCTGCATGGGGCGGCGGCAGGATTATTTTCGCGGCGAGTTTCTCGATACCCTGAAGATCATTGATGAGGGCCACATTCCCGTCGAGCGCCTCACCGGTTCCTGGGCCGGCGCTTTCGGGCAGACGCAGTTCATGCCTTCCACTTTTCTGCGGCTCGCGGTCGATTTCGACGGCGATGGCCGGCGCGACCTCGTCGATAGCGCCCCCGACGCGCTCGCTTCCACCGCCAATTTCTTGCGCAAGGGCGGCTGGAAAAGCGGGGAAAGCTGGGGCTTCGAGGTCAGCCTGCCGCCGGGATTCGATACGTCGCTCGCGGGCCGCCGCAACCGGCAGCCCATGTCTTCGTGGATCGCGCGCGGGGTGAAGTTGGCCACAGGCGGGCCGCTTCCCGCCGGCGATCCGGATCGCGCCCTGTTGCTCCCCGCCGGCCCCAGGGGGCCGGCCTTTCTCGTCGGGCGGAACTTCAACGTCATTTTCAGTTACAACGCCGCCGAAAGCTACGCCCTCGCCATCGCCCATCTGTCGGATCGCCTGCGTGGCGGCGGCGGATTCCGCACGCCATGGCCGACCGACGACCCGGGCCTGTCGCGCGCCGGGCGGCGCGAACTCCAGCGCCTGCTCATCGCGCGCGGCCACGACATCGGGGAAGCCGATGGCATGGTCGGTGACAAGACGCGCAAGGCGATCGCGCGGGAACAGGCGGCGCTCGGACGCGAAACGGACGGCAGAGCCAGCCAGCGCCTGTTGGAGAGCCTGCGGGCGGCGGCTGGCGTGGGCGCCGGCGAGGGAAGCGGGCCGTGAAAGCGGATGCCGGAACGGGGGCGGCGCGGTCGCTCCCCCGGCGCGAAAGATGAATTTCGTTTCCTACATTTCTTTACATTTCGTTGTTTCCATGCGGCGGGAAGTCCATTATCTTTGACGGGTTTCCGAATATCCATTTAAGCGGGCAGGTCTTTCCTTTCCGCCGCCCGCTCGGAGTCCGCTTCCATGCCGCCGCGCCGTTTGGTGATCTCGCTTTTGTGCCTTGCCGGCCTGGCTGGTCTGGGCGCTTATGCGTGGCGCGCCAATGGCGCGCTGGAGAGAACACCGGCGGCCACGGCGGAAAATGCGGCCAAATCCCTCCCCGTGGCGCAGAAGCCGGTGCTGGTGGAGGTCGCGGCGGTGGCGGCGCGGACACTTGTCGACGATGTCGCGGCGGTGGGGACGCTCGTCTCCAACCAGTCGGTCGTGCTGCATCCGGAAGTGGCCGGGCGCGTGGCGGTGATCCGCTTCCGCGACGGCGGCGCCGTGCGCCGGGGGGCGGTGCTGGTCGAACTCGATGCCGCCGTGCAGCGCGCCGAACTGCAACAGGCGAAGGCCGAGCTGATGTTGGCCGATGCGAATGCCCGCCGCGCCGAAGATCTTTTCGCCGGCAAGTTCGTGAGCAGCAGCACGCGCGAGGAGGCCGCCTCCCGGCTCGAAGTGGCGCGCGCTTCGGTGGCGCTGGCGCAGGCGCGGCTGGAGCGTACCCGCATCCGCGCGCCGTTCGACGGCATCGTCGGCATCCGCAAAGTGAATATCGGCGATTACGTGAGGGATGGCGATGCGCTCGTCAATATCGAGGACATCGCCACCCTCAAGCTCGATTTCCGCCTGCCCGAGCTTTATCTCGGCCGCATCGGCCCCGGGCAGGCGCTGGAAGTGAGCAGCGACGTGGTGCCGGGCGTCACTTTTCCCGCCACGGTCGATGCCATCGACCCGCTGGTCGATGCCGAGGGCAGGGCGGTGCTGCTGCGCGCCCGCCTTGCCAATGACAAGGGGCGCTTGCGGCCCGGTGTGTTCGCGCGGGTGAAAGTGCTCGTCGATCGGCGCGATGATGTGTTGCTGGTGCCGGAGACGGCGCTGATCCCGGCGCCCGGACAGACGCAGTTCGTCTACCGCGTCGAGGATGGCCACGCGCGCCGGGTCGAGGTCAGTACCGGCGCCCGCCGCGCAGGCGAGGTCGAAGTCGTCCAGGGACTCGCGCCCGGCGACCGCATCGTGATCGCGGGCCAGCTCAAGCTGCGCGACGGCGCGCCGGTGACGGTGGCGCAGCCGATGGCGGTCTCCGGCGTGGCCTCCGACGCGGTTTCCGACTGAAGGCGCGCCCGCCGTGGTCGTTTCCGAAATCTGCATCAAGCGCCCGGTATTTGCCACCGTGCTGTCGCTGATGGTGTTGCTGATCGGGCTGATGTCGTACTCGCGGCTTGCCGTGCGCGAGTATCCCAATATCGACGAGCCTATCGTCACCGTCGATACCGTCTATACCGGCGCAAGCGCCGAAATCGTCGAATCGCGCGTCACCAAGCCGCTGGAGGATTCGCTGGCTGGCATCGAGGGGGTGGACGTGCTCTCTTCGATCAGCCGCTCCGAACGCAGCCAGATCACGGTGCGCTTTCGCATCGAGCGCGACGCGGACAGTGCCGCCGCCGATGTCCGCGACCGCGTTTCCCGCGTGCGCAGGCGGTTGCCCGACGACATTGACGAGCCGGTGATCGCCAAGGTCGAAGCCGACGCCAACCCGATCATCTGGATCGCGTTTTCGTCCGACCGCCACAACCAGATGGAGATGAGCGACATTGCCAACCGCATCGTCAAGCCTCGCCTGCAAACCCTGTCGGGCGCGGCGGACGCGCGGATATACGGCGAGCGCCGCTATTCGATGCGCATCTGGCTGGACCGCGCCCGCCTTGCCGCCTTCGGCCTCACGCCGCAGGATGTCGAGGACGCCATCACGCGGCAGAATGTCGAGCTGCCGGCGGGGCGCATCGAGAGCCGCGAGCGCGAATTCGAGGTCGTGGCCCATACCGACCTCGCCGAGCCGGCGCAGTTCGGCGCCGTGATCGTGCGCCAGGCCGCCACCCCCGACGGTTATCCGGTGCGGCTGCGCGACATTGGCCGGATCGAGATCGCCCCCGTCAACCTGCGCAGCGAAGTGCGTTTCATGAGACGGCCTTCGATTTCGCTCGGCCTCATCAAGCAATCCACCGCCAATCCGCTCGATCTCAAGCGCGAGCTGGTCAGGATGCTGCCCGCGCTCGAAGCGGAACTGCCGGACGGGATGACGATGACCGTTACCAACGATTCGACGGTCTTCATCGAGCGTTCGATTGCCTCGGTGTTTTCCACCGTGTGGGAAGCGGTGCTGCTGGTGGCGATCGTCTGCCTTTTCTTCCTGCGCAACTGGCGCGCCATGCTGGTGCCGCTGGTGACGATCCCCGTGTCGCTGGTGGGGGCGTTCGCGCTGATGTACGCCTCCGGGTTTTCCGTCAACACCTTGACGCTGCTCGCGCTGGTGCTGGCGATCGGCCTGGTGGTGGACGATGCCATCGTCGTGCTCGAAAACATCTTCCGCCATATCGAGGACGGTATGGCGCCGATCGAGGCCGCCTTTCGCGGCGCGAGGGAAATCGGCTTCGCGGTGGTGGCGATGACCATCACCCTTGCCGCCGTCTACGCGCCGGTGGCCTTCATGACCGGGCGCACCGGCAAGCTCTTCACCGAATTCGCGCTCACGCTTGCCGGGGCCGTGCTCGTCTCCGGGTTCGTCGCGCTCACCCTGTCCCCGATGATGTGTTCGCGGCTCCTGCGCCACGAACGCAAACACGGCGCGCTCTACAACGCCGTCGAAAATTTCCTCGTCTGGCTCATCGGGGGCTACCGCCGCGCGCTCACCCGCATGCTCGGCCTGCGCTGGGTGGTGCTGACCGCGTTCGCGGCGGTCGCGGGGCTGGCCGCGCTCCTGCTCGGGCAGTTGAAATCCGAACTCTCGCCCATCGAGGATCGTGGCCGCATCATGGTGCAGTTCAACGGCCCGGAAGGCGCGACCATCGACTACATGTCGCGTTATGCCGCGGAGATCGGCGATATTTTCGCCACCACCGCCGATGTCGAAGGCTACCAGGTGATGGCCGGCACACCCACGGTGTCGCAGGGCCGCAGCTTCGTGAGCTTCGTCGACTGGTCGCGGCGCAAGCGCAAGACCGTCGAAATCGCCGCCGAAATGCAGCCGCGCCTGAGCGCCATCACCGGCATCAACGCCTTCACGATCCTGCCCGCCGCTTTCGGCCAGAGTCCGCGCACGCGGCCCGTGAGCTTCGTCATCACCTCGTCCGGGTCGTGGGACGATCTCGCCCGCATCACCGATGCCATGCTCGATGCCATGCTCGAACACCCGGGGTTCACGTCGCCCGATACCGACCTGAAGCTCACCAAGCCGGAACTGGCTGTCTCCGTCGACCGCGACAAGGCGTCCGACCTCGGCATCTCGATCGATGTCATCGGCCACACGCTTGAGACCATGCTCGGCGGCCGGCAGGTGACGCGATACAAGAAAGACGCCGAACAATACGATGTCGTGGTACAGGTCGATGCCGACGACCGTGCCGACCCGCGCGACATTCACGACATTTTCGTGCGCGGCAAGGGCGGACAGATGGTGCCGCTCTCCAACCTCGTCACCGTGACGGAAACGGTGAGTCCGCGCGAACTCAACCACTTCGGCCAGCGTCGCGCCGTGACGATCACCGCCAACCTGGCGCCCGATTTCGCCCTGGGCGAGGCGCTCGCCTGGATGGCGGGCGCCGCCGATCGCATCCTGCCGCCCGGCTACGCCACGGACTACGATGGCATGTCCCGCGAGTTCAGGAACAGTTCAGCCAGCCTCGCGCTCACCTTCGTGCTCGCGCTCGCCTTCATCTACCTCGTGCTGTCGGCGCAGTTCGAGAGTTTCATCGACCCCTTCATCATCATGCTCACCGTGCCGCTGTCGATGGCCGGCGCGCTGGGCGCCCTGTGGCTTACCGGCGGCACGCTCAACGTCTACAGCCAGATCGGGCTTGTCACCTTGATCGGCCTCATCACCAAACATGGCATTCTCATCGTCGAATTCGCCAACCAGTTGCGCGCCACGGGCAAGAGCGCGTTCGATGCGGTGATCGACGCCGCCGTGCTGCGACTGCGTCCGATCCTGATGACCACGGGCGCGATGGCGCTGGGCGCGATTCCGCTCGCGCTCGCCACCGGCGCGGGCGCCGAGAGCCGCCAGCAGATCGGCTGGGTGATCGTCGGCGGACTTCTGCTTGGTACTTTCTTCACGCTCTTCGTGGTACCCACCGTCTACACTCTGATGGCACGTCGGCATCGCGTGGCCGTGGCTACGTTCGATGAGGTCGACGCAAGACAAGGAGACGACCATGGACACCTCGCTGCTGCTTCCGACAACCGGTCTCGATAGCACGCAAAGTGTCCGGGCCCAGGCGCTCGCGGCGCCGCGCGAAGGGGAGGGAGCGCGGGCGCTTGCTCCGGAGCGCCAGACGCCGGCGCTTTCAGCGCAGGTCGATATCAGCGATGCGGCGCATGCCGCCCTGCGCAACGACCCGCCGCCGATGCGTCCCCCGGGATCTGAAACAGCGATGCCCGTGCAAACCTCCGAAGCGGTCGTGCGAGCCGACGGCGCGAAAGACCGGGACGCCGCCACCGCGACGGCGAGCCAGGAAGCCGTGAAACGCTATCTCGAAAACGCGCCCCCCCGGCCCGCCGGGCAGGCCGATCCTTCGACGGTACGGATTTCCGCCTGACCGTACAACCGCGTCCGGGCCCCGCTCCCCGCTCCCGCGCCTCGATAAGCCGGTATCTGGCTGGAGGCGCGGGCGTCGTTTTGCGTGACGCCCCGTGTGTGCATCCAGCCATTGGCGCGAATGCGCAAAGAGAGTGTTTTCAGAACACCCATAATTGGCGAAATGCGCAGGGCAGGCACGGGGGCCTGCCCCTACAAGACGGGCGTGCCCAGCGAACAGGCCGCCGCGCGGGACGCAATGTCGGGGCAGGCCCCTGTGCCTGCCCTGCCTGGGAATGCCTGATCGCCAATGTTGGTATTTTGAAAACACCCTCAAAGGCATCGGCGGAAAATCCGTGGCGCTACGCCAAAGTTGCGCCGCAAAACGAATGTCGACGCCCTGAATCCGACGGTATTATCATGAGCGGCACGACGCCCGGCGGGATGGCCGGG
>JAIRNL010000187.1 GCA_031258035.1 Azoarcus sp.
TTTACAGGTCTGGTAAATAGCTTTGCCGAATGGACCATGGCCAGCATGGGTACCGGAACGGTTTCGGCAGCCATGGCGGCTTGGTTCATGCCCATCAATACAAGTGCCAACATGCCTGATAGCAAGGGAAGCGCGCGGAACATGATTTTCTCCATACGGGTGGCGCGCTATGTGGTGGCAGTCACAAAGCCGTAGTAATAGCGAAGGAATTCCTCGACCGTGAGACCTGGGAAACGGTTGACGCTTGCCTTGATCTGACCCCAAGTGTAGAACTTGAAATCCAGCATCCCTTTCGGCAGGTCGTCGTTACCCGGCATGTTCGGGTAAGGTCTGCGTTGCGGCGCGTTCTGAGGGGAAACCAGGATGTCCTTGTTGTCCCCCGTGCCTGTACCTGTGCCATCGTCCAGCACGATCCAGTGATCCGCGCCGCCCCACCAGGTTTTGGGCGCATGGGTCTTGCCAATCTTGTTCATGCCGACTTCGCTGCTGGAGGGGCCGATGATGGCGGCGCGGATGCAAAGGCAGACGTAGGACTTGGGCGAGCGCACGTTGACTTCGAGCAGATTGTCGAAGCGACTGGTTGGCAACCCAGTTGGACGTATCGAGCACCTCGTTGGGAAACCAGCCGGTTTTGCTGAACCACGCCTTCAGGTCGCTGCCCTTGGTGATGCCCGCAAACTGGTCGTCGGTATCGTCCATGTCCGCGAAGGCATTGGAGGCATCGCGCAGGCTAGCCAGCGCGATCCAGTCGACCTGCCCGCCCAGTGGCGTGGCACAACAATCCGCGCCCGGTTTGATGTGCAGCCCGCCCAGGTTTCCTTCGCCGCTCAGCGCGAGATCGAGCACGTATTCGCCGTAATCGTCGGGTTTCTCCCTGGCTATGCAGTACATGAAAGCTGCTGGGCCGCACAGCATCGTTCTCGCTTGGTCTATTAGGTGTTTAGTCCCGGCATTTGCTGGGTTGGGTTCATGATGAAGCGTCCTCGCCCCGTTTTCCTGCCGCAGAGCCCCCGACAGGCGGGTTTGTCCCTATGCGGACCACCCAGCACAAAGCGTTCGGAGTTTCTCACCAGCCTGCCAGACGTCACTGGACTGCCACGGAACGCAATCCCTGGAGCGGGCGAAGGGAGTCGAACCCTCGTCATCAGCTTGGGAAGCTGAGGTAATGCCGTTATACGACGCCCGCGGAGATCTCGGAAGGAGAGGCCATCTCCCAGGGCGGCGATTCTAGCATCTTCCTCCCGGGGTATGCGATGCCCGCCGGGGGTGTTTCAGGTGCCCGTTTTCTTTGCCGCGCGGTTACGGGCGACGACGGCGTTTGCGACGTTCAGGCGAAGCGCCTCCACGTCGGGAATCTTGCCGAAGGCGCAAGTCAGCAGGGGCAGGCCGGCTTCCTCGAACGCCCGCCGCTTTTGCCGAGCCAGGCGTTGTTGTTCTTTCCCGGCGTTCGCGGGGTTGTCCAGATCGACGGCCGCCGTGGGGATGATGCCGGTCTTGCTCGTTTTGCAGATCAGGAAATCGACACTCAGGCGGGCGATTTCGTCTTGCTCTTCCCAGTCGTCATCGTCTTTCAGGTAGAGGATGCGCGCCACGCCGACCTGGCTGAAAATGACCATTTTGGGAAAGGCTTCCAGCAGGACGTAATAGAGGTGGGCCGCTTCGGGAGGCAGCAGGACAGGCTTGCTCCGGAAATGTCGGCGGGCGTCGCCGGGCCGGCTCGCTTCCGGGCCGCCGTGGCTTCGCCGCGCCAGGGCCGCCGCGAACCAGGCGGCTTCCCGCGCCCGGCGGCGGGTGAGCACTTGTTTGCTCCGGATGAGCAAGAGCGTGACGAGTACGCCTATTGCGATAAATACGATCATCAGGCTCATGTCGTTCCTTTCCCGGTATGTGTTTCCGGTAATTTTTGTGCGTCATGCTTCAGACGCATCGGCCGTCCGGGGCATCGTCGTTGGGGTTGACCGTTCAATAGACTGACGTAAAGCGCCAAACACCGCTGTGGCATTATCCCTGAACCGTTCATCGAGCACATCGTCCGCGCCGCGCAGAGCCAGCCGGTGGGCGGCGTCGTCTTTTTCGGGATAGTCGCCCCCGGCCCACTTTTGTTCCGCGGCGGCGCGGCCCCGGGCCGGGTCGGCGTGGCGCGTGTATTCCCACGCCGCCTTGGGGAAAAAGCGCAGCGGCTGGCTCAGTCCCTCGCGGTAGAGCGCCAGGAGTTTTTCGAGCTGGGCCCTGGCTTCGGCGGGCGGCAGCGGCCGCAGGACGAAATCGTCGTCGCGCGACAGGACGCGGGTTCGGCATGCCGAACCCGGCGGCGGCGCGGCGCACAGCGTCAGGTGGTCGAGCCATGCCGCGAGGTAGTCGCGCGGGCGGGCTTCGTCATAGCGGTAGAGGAGGAGTCCGTCGGCATTGGGGGCGCCAAAGGCGGCTTGCAGCGTCCAGGTTTCGCCGTCGAGCGCGAAATCGAGCCGTGAGGTGTGCGCCGGCAGGCACGGCGGCGTCCGGGCCGCGTTGATGCGCCCGGCGAATGCGCGCAGGCAAGCCAGTTCGCGGCGCAGGGTGACCTCGCCCAGCGCGCCCGTCGGGTATTCGCCGCCGGCGCGGGCGAGCGCGAGGATTTCGTCGTCGTCGTCGCTGATTTCCCCCGCCGCGGTTTTTTCGCCCGTTCCGTCGCCGCCTTCCGCGGCAAGCAGGACGGGCAGCAGCCGCCCGGCGAGCGCGCCACGGGCTTGCCAGGCGGGAATGAAAGGTTCGACATCGGCGAGCGTCTCGCTGGTTGCGGGCAGGTCGAGCCCCAGGCGCTCGCGGAGCAGGAAGCGGCTGGGGTTGTTGAAAAAGCGTTTGAGCTGGGCAAGCTCGACGCGACGCCAGTCTTCGGGCGGCGGCGGCAGCGGCGCGACGAAGAACGGGCCATCGCCGTCAGGCGGCTCGGGCGCCATCGGTCGCCCGGTGGCGCGCGCCCGTTCCCGGCGCTGGCGGTGATTCAGTGCGTCGGCGTATTCGACGCGGAAGTTTTCGATGCGTTTGTCTTTTTTCCTCGCCACGAAACAGGCGGGCGAGAAGGACTGTAGCGGATGCCGCACGGTCAGCCGCGCGCGCGCCGCGGCGAGCGACGCCGCTTGTCGCGGGTCTGTGGCACAGGCGGCGGCAAGCACATCGAGCAGTTCGTCGACCAGGACCGAGGGCGGCACTTCGGTATTGTCCCGGGCGCTGTGGCCGATGCAGGACAGGTGCAGCGCGTCGCGCGCCGCGAGGACGACATCGAGAAAGAGATTGCGTTCGTCGGCCTGGCGCTGGCGGTCGCCTTTTTGCGGACGCGCGGCGATGAGATCGAATTCGTCGGCGCGGCCGCGGCCGGGGAAAGCGCCGTAATCGAGGCCGATGACGCAGACGACGCGGTAAGGCAGGCCGCGCAGGGAGGAGAGGGCGGAAAATGTCACCGCGCCGCCCGGGACGCCGCCGCGCGCGCTTTCGTCGAGACGGGCGGCAAGGGCGGGGTGGATGACTTCGAGCGGAATCGGCGCGGGGGTGGCGCCGAGACCGGCGGCGATGTCGTCGGCAAGGGCGTTGATCGCGTCGCGCACGGCGCGCAGTTCTTCGGCGTGCCCGCCGGCTTCGCCCACCAGGGAGGCCAATGCGTCCAGCAGGACGGCGCGCCAGCCTTCGGCATCGTGCGTTTGCAGCAATTCGGCGCGCAGGCGGCCCAGGTTGCGGGTGTAGAGCCAGAACGCGCCCAAAGCCAGTCCGGCGCTGCCCTGCGGCGCCCGCGCGGCGCCGATGCGACCGGCGAAGGTCGCGCGCCCGGCCGCATCGCCCGCCGCCCAGGATAAGAACAGGCGATCCAGTCCCTGTTCCACGGTGTGCGCGCCGCTGGCGCCGATGGCGCGGGCCTGCCCGGCATCCAGCCCCCAGCGGATGGACGCGCCGTCCATCCAGGTGCGTATCTGTTCGAGTCCGGCTTCGTCGAGGCCGAAATGCGCCGCCACCAGCGGTTGCCGCAAGAGGTCGAACACCTGGCTCGCGCCCGCGCGCCCGGCAGCCAGCGCCAGCAGCCCGTCGAGCGCCTGCGCCACCGGGTTTTCTCCGGCGATGCCCAGGCCGGTGATGCGCCATGGAATGCGACGCCCCGCCGGCGCGGCGCCGAACACCGCTTCGATGAGCGGCGCGCAGGCAGCCAGATCGGGGGTGAGCACGACGATTTCATCGGGACGCGGCGGTTTCGGCCCCTTGAAGATGCCGAGCAGGCGGTCGTGCAGTACTTCCAGTTCGCGTGTGCGTGAATGGCACAGGTGCACTTCGATGCTGCGGTCGTCGTCGTCGAGGCGGATGGCGCCCGCTTCGAGTTCCTGCAAGTCGAGAATGGCGTTTTGCAGCCGGGCCAGCAGGTGACGGGCCGGATGCGGGACGAAGCAGGCTTCTTCCAGCATCGGATGTTCGCCTTCGTACAGGGACTCGATGTGGGCCTGCGTCTGCTTGCCCCAGGCAGCCAGCAGCCTGTTGCCGGCATCGAGGAAGAGGTCGCGCTGCCGCAGCGCCAGCCACGACAGCCGGCGCATGTCGACGATGTCGAACCAGTATTCGCGGCAGGGGTTGAGGACGTACAGGTGGATGTCCATCGCGCGCGCCAGGGCGCGCAACACTTCCAGGTATATGGGCGGCAGGCTCGGCAGGGCGAAGACGTGGAGCGAAGCGGGCAGGCCGGCGGCGGCGAGGTCGGCGGCGTCCATTTGCGCGGCGCGGCGCAGGAAGCGCATGAACGGCAGCGAAGGCGACCGTTGCCCGTGGTGGATCCGCCGCCACAGCTCGGCCTGCCAGGCTTCGTCGGCGCGGTTGTCCGGCTCCGCGCCGGTGAGCGCGGTTTCTCCCGCGCTCCAGCGTTCGAGCCACGTTGGGCGCTCGCCGAGGTAGCGATCGAACAGGTGAGCCAGCCGTTCGGAGAGCTCGAACCGCTTGCGCGCATCCGCGTCATCCAGATAGCGCGCCAGCCGTTCGTGCCGGCGCGTCCAGGGGTCGCCGAGCGCGGCGAAGCACAGCCAGAGCAGCGCCGGTGGGGTGTAGGGGGAAACTTCCGGCACCTCGACGATGCGACCGATCTGGCGCCACAGCCATCGAACCAGATAGTCGAAGTCGATGCCGGCGCAAACGCCGGCGCGATCCGCCATCGCCAGCTCGATGCGGCGGCGCAGGGCGCTGTTCGGCGTCACGACCTGGGCGCGCGCGAACGGATCGCGCCGCTCCGCGCCCAGGCGCGCGAGCAGGGCATCGAGCAGGTTTTCGCAGCGGTTGGAGAAGACGACCGAAAACATGGGCGGGCGGCAGCAGTGTTCGCCGGGCCGCCCGCGGGGGGCGCGCGCGGCGCGGATGTCATCGCTTCATCGGGCCCGCGGCCACCGCGCTCATTCCACCGGCACGATGATGACGACGCGGCGGTTCTGGGCCCGGCCTTCCCGCGTGGCATTGTCGCCGATCGGGTTGGCCACGCCGTACCCCTTGACGGTGATGTTGCCGTAGGACAGGCCATTGCGGGAAATTTCGCGCGCGACCGCCCTGGCTCGGCGCAGGGAAAGCCATTCGTTGTAGAGCTTGTCGCCGGTGATGTCGGAATGGCCCTCGACGATGAGGCGGGTGATGCCGATCGTTTTCAGGGATTTCACCATCCGGGCGATGACTTTGCGGTTCTGCTCGGAGAGTTCCGCCGCGTTGAGGTCAAACAGGATGCGCCCGTCGAGATCGAAGCCCCAGTTGTCGCCCTCTTCGTGGAAACCGATTTCGCGCAGCACGTTGATCTGCTCTTCGGTCAGCCCTTCGGTGCCGGACAGCGTCTGGCAGCCGACGAGCAGCAGGCCCAGGCAAAGCAGCAACGGCGGCCAGCGGAAAATGGCGACATGGCGAGCGAAAGACAGCATCATGCTTCTTCCCGGGGCGCGTCCACCGACGGATCGTACATGCAGGCGCGGCCGCGCCCAAGGCGCTTGGCCCGGTACATGGCGTGGTCGGCCGCGCGCAGCAGGGCCTCCGGGTCGCCGGCCTGATCCGGGAAAAGCGCCATGCCGATGCTCACGCCCAGCCTGATGTCCACTTGTTCGACCAGCCGCAGTTTGCGCGCCGTCGCGGCAAGAACCTTGTTCGCCACGTGCTGGAGATCGTCTTCTCCGCTCACCGGCGCGAGCAGGATCACGAATTCGTCCCCCCCGAGCCGGGCCACGAGATCGCTTTCGCGCACGGCTCCGCTCAGGCGGTGGCCGACGTTGACCAGCAGGGCGTCCCCCGCCGCGTGGCCGTAGCTGTCGTTGATGTCCTTGAAATGGTCGTTGTCGATGTACAGGACGCCGACCTTGGAACCCGTTTCGCGCGCGTTTTCGATGGCATTGTTCAGTTGCTCGCTGAAACAAGCCCGGTTGGCCAGTCCGGTGAGGGGATCGCGCATGGCCATGCGCGACAGGGTGTTGTTGACGATTTCCAGTTGCGATTGCCGCAGCATGAGTTCGGCGTTGCGGGCCTGGATTTCGCCGAACAGGGCGTTGAAGTCCTGCCCCAGCCCGTTGAACTCCGCAATCTCGAACGCCGGCAGGCGGCGGGTGAAATTGCTTTCGAGCCGCGCCGCGCGCGCCATGCTGGAGAGCGCCGCAAGCTCGGCGGCGAAGCGCTGTTCCATCCAGCGCGCCGGGACGCGGGCAGCCAGCACAGCCAGCGCCAGGCCACCGGCGAACACCGCCAGCGCCCGGCGCAGGAAGCCGGCGAACACGGAGCCGTCACCCCGGATCTCGACCTCGCCCATGCGTTGCCCGTTCCGGTCGATGTCGACGCGCGTCGTGTCGTTGAAAAAGCCCATGTCGGCCATGAACTCCGTCAGGCGGTCGATGGGGCTGTCACATGGATTGACGACATGGGCGAAAATGCCGCCGTTGTCGGCGCGGATCATGATCTCGCACAAGTGCTCGCGGGCGGCGATTTCGCTCAGGATTTCGATGCCCGTCTGGCGGTCGTCGAACATGATCGCGGCTTCGGTCGCGTAGGAAGTGGTGCGGGCGACGAGCGTCATGTTGTTTTCGTGCTGGGCGCGCAGGGTGTGGAAGGACACCATGGCGAACATCGTGGCGCTGACGAGCAGGGTCAGCACCACCGGCCAGAAGATGATATGGCGGAGAACCCCGAACAAGGTCTTGCGAACGGTTTTCATTTTATTGGTCCCGTCCACGTTTCGAGAGACGCAGCACCTGGGGATTGATCCGCAGGGGGCTGCGCGCGGTGGCATCCAGGTTGGCGGCGAACCTTGCGGCAATCTCTCCCGTATCGCCGTCCCCGCTGCCGGAAAACAGGCAGAACATCCCGCCCGTGCTGCAAAACGCCCTGCCCTCGCCAATGGTCAGTATCGGGGCGCCCGCCAGCCTGCGCAGCCGAGGGCCCACTTCGTCGGCGGGCATGGCGGAAAAATAAACGACGTCGCACAGGCTTTCGGCCTTTTCGGGCATGGTGCGGACACTGATCCGGCGCCCGAGCTTGACCACCTTGGCAGCGTCGCGGATCGCCATCGCTTGCCTGTTGTTTTCCGGGAGGCAAACCCGCAGCGGCCCTTTTTCGCCGGGCCAGCGCGTATAGCTGACGATACCCCAGAACACGGTCACGATCTTCGAGACCGGCGTCACCGCGGCACTGTCCGACGCCGCCCGCGCATTGCCCTGGATCAGGGTGAATGTCATCAGGGAGCACAGGGCCGGAAGGAGGAGACGCGGCAGTCTTCGCAAGGAATGAAAAGTGAAGTGAATAGGGTATTATGATATTCTCATCGACGGCAAACTTGCCCCGCTTCCATGTCATCATGAGCATGTCCGCGCGGAAGCCGCGCCGGTATATGCCGACATGACCGTCCGTCCGCAGCCGGAGCGCAAATCGCGGGCCCCATTCTATATGAACTCTCCGATGCTAGAATGGGAAAAATCCACAACATTCCGGGGCCCTCCTCCCGGATTGCCGCGCCTGGCACGGTTTTCATTCTTTTTGCCATAAAGGACACAGCATGCAGCCGTTTCGTTTTCCCGCCTTTTTCGTCCTTGCCGTTACCGCCGCCCTGCTTGCCGGCTGCGGACAAAAAAGCACGGTCGATCCCGAAGAGTCTTCCGTCCTGACCAGCCCGGTTGCCCGTTTCGAATTCCAGGCCGCGCCCAAGATCCCTCCCGGTAATCGCACGGGCGAAGAAGTCTACAATGGGCTGTGTACCACCTGTCATGCCACCGGCACGCTGGGCGCACCCAGGACGGGAGACGCGGCGGCCTGGGCGCCGCGCATCGCCGCCGGCTACGATGCTCTCGTCCTGTCGGTGATCAATGGCAAGGGTAACATGGCCCCCCGGGCCGGATCGGTCGACCTGACCGATACCGAAATCCAGCGCGGGGTGGCCTGGCTCGCCAACCAGGCCGGCGGGAATTTCACCGAACCGCCGACCGAACCGCCGACCGGGCA
>JAIRNL010000043.1 GCA_031258035.1 Azoarcus sp.
CGCGCGGCGGCGATCGTGTCAGCGCGTTGTCGATGTCGTCTCGACAGATCGGGGCGGCGCTCGACGACTATGCGCGCCGAGGTTGGCCGCGCCGCAAAACGTTTTCGCGCGGCGCTTCGACGAAAACCGTCCCGCCCGCCATCGCGCACATCGTGCGGTTGTGGGGACGGCTCGGCCAGGCCGGGAAGGTCGAAAACGCCAGCCGCCCGGCGCTGCTTGCCTGGTGCGCGCGGCAGACGCGGCGAGAGATCCCGGATCTGGACTGCCTGGATACGGGCGAGCGTCAGCGCCTCACCGAGGCGCTGAAAAGCTGGCTGTCGCGGGGGGCGGGGCAATGAGTGTCGCCTTCGCCATCCTGAACCCGCTGCCGGGTTTGCGGAATTTACACCGCCCAGGATAATGCCGTTGCCGCCCGTCGCCTCCTCGTTTCCGCCGGTATTACGCGCAATCGTGCGGGCGCTCGGCATCGTGCGGGCGCGGGAGTGGCTGCACGAGCACGGCGGCGTCAACGTCGTCATCCCGCGATACCGCACGACCGTGTTGGGGCTGGATTCAGATGAAATTACCCGGCTGCGCCGGGAACTCGCCCCACACATGGACGCCGCGGGCCGCATCTGGCTGCCGAAGTGCGACAAATTGCTGCGATTGGCGCGGGACGCGCAGATGCGCCGCGAGCGCAACACCGTCAGTATCGCCGTGCTGGCACGCCGGTACGGCATCTCGTCGCGGCAGGTGCTGAACATCTGCCGCGACGACGACGACGGCGACGAGTCGCCGAACCTCCCCCTGTTTTGATGTGATGCGGGAAATGTTTCCCGCAATGCTCAATTATCCGCGCGCTGTCACGATGCTCCCATCACAGTGAGGAGCCTGTATGACCGCCGCTATCGCATCGCTGTCGTTGGATCTCGCGCCCGATGCGACCGGCGGCGCGCCCGCCGATGCGCACCTGCTGCCGGCTGGCGCGTTTCGCGCGGTCGACGGCCGTCCTTACGACATCGCCAATTGGGTGCTGAGCGAGCGCATCGCGGCGCAGGTGATCGCCCGCGCCGAGGCGCGCAAATCCGACATTCTCATTGATTACGAACATCAGTCGTTGCACGCCGAATGGAACGGCCAGCCCGCGCCCGCCGCGGGCTGGTTTCGGGAGCTTGCGTGGCGCGATGGGGGGCTGTACGCCACTGGAATCAAATGGACGGATCGCGCGGCGCAAATGATCGCGTCGCGCGAATACCGCTACATCTCCGCTGTTTTCAGTTATCTGCCGAGTACCGGGGAAGTCCTGGAAATCATCTCGGTCGCCATTACCAACACCCCCGCGCTCGATGGGCTGGAAGCCCTGATCGCCGCGCGGCGGACGAATTCAACCCAGGAGAACACGATGACCGATGACGTCAGGCTGGCCGCGCTCACCAATGAGCGCGATGCCGCCGCCGCGCAGGTGGCGGCGCTCACGAAGGAGCGCGACGCCATCGCCGCCGAACTGGCGGCGCTGAAGGCAAAGGTAAAGGCGGATGCGCAGGCCGCGGAACAGGCCGAGCACGCCGAGGTGCTGAAGCAGGCGCTGATCTCGGGCGTCATCACGCCCGCAGAGCGCGAGGCGCTCTCGAAGGCGCCGCTTGCATTGCTGAAAGAGCTGCTCGCCGCGCGTCCGAGTGCGGCGTTGCTCACCCGGCAGGCGGACGGCAAGCCCGCGCCCGCGACAGCGGTGCTCACAAGGGAGGAGGCTGAATACTGCGCAAAGCTCGGCATCAGCCCCGATCAGTTTCTGAAGGCAAAGGGAGCCTGACATGCCGCAAACGGTACTCACGCAAGCGCAGATCGATGCACTCAAGACCGCGCTCATTGCCCGCTGGAATGCGGGCCTTGCCGCCGCGCCGAGCGACTGGCTAAAGATTGCGAAGCTCATTTCGTCGAGCACGAAAAGCAACACGTATGAATGGCTCTCGCAGTTCCCCGCGTTTCGGGAATGGGTGGGCGCGCGGCAGCACAAACTGCTCCGGGAGGTGGCGTACAACGTCATCAATCGCAAATTCGAGACAACGGTCGACGTGCAGCGCGCCGACATCGAGGACGACAACATCGGGCAGTACGGCACGCTGGCGGAATCCGCCGGGCAGGCCGCCGTCGACCTGAAAAACGATCTGGTATTCCAGGCGCTCGCCGCCGGATTTTCGCGGACGTGCTACGACGGGCAGCCGTTCTTCGATGCGGATCACCCGGTCGCGCCGAGCGAGGACGGTTCCGGGGCGGCCGTGTCCGTCTCGAACGTACAGGCGGGCGCCGCTGCGCCCTGGGTGCTGCTCTGCACGAAACGCGCGCCCGCCGCGCTTTACTTGCAGGAGCGCCTGGCCCCGCAGTTCGAGGCAAGAACCTCGGCGCAGAACGACGCCGTTTTCGACCTGGATGTCTTCTCGTTCGGCGGCCGCTGGCGCGGCGAGGTGGCTTACGGCTTCTGGCAGTGCGCGTTCGGCAGTCATGCGGCGCTCGACGCCGAGCATTTCAATGCGGCCTACGCGGCGATGATGAAGTTCAAAGGGGACGGCATGCGCCAGCTGGGCATCGTGCCCGATCTGCTCGTCGTTGGCCCCGATCTGCGCGCGGCCGCGAGCGAATTGCTGCTCTCCGAGCGGTTGGCGAATGGCGCAAGCAACCCGAATTACAAGGCGGTCGACCTGCTGGTTACGCCGTGGCTCGGCTGACGGAGAGGCTGCGATGAAGCTCAACGTGCGTGTTCATCCCGGCGCCCGTGCCGAAACGTTCCGGCGCTGCGGTCTGGCTTTTGCGCGGGAATGGCTGGCTGTCGACGTCGATGAGGCGACCGCCGCGCGGCTCGCCGCCGAGCAGATGCTGGAGGTGGAGGCGATCCCTGGGCCCGCTCCCGACATCGAGGGCAATGCGCCCTCGCCCTCGCCCTCGCCCCCGGCCAAACGCCAGAAATCCACCCCATCCGGAGGAACGAAATGAAACGCTATGTCCGCCTTGTTTCAAGACAACTCGTCGTTGGCGACATCGTCGTCACGCAGGACTGGCGCGAGGTCGATGTGACCGCTGGTGACCTGGCGCGCATCGACGCCTGCGGTCAGGTCGAGATTTCGGCCACCGCGCCAACCGTCGGCGTTCCGCCAATCGCCCGCGCGATCCTCGCCGCCGATCTGACCGCCGCCGCCACGGCAGGCACCCTCGATCCTGGCGCGATTTATTTCGTGACCGATACCGGCGAGCTGGCCTTTGCCGCCGCGGCGGACACGGTCACGACCCTGGCGGCGGTCGAGTCCGAGTAATTGCCATGTTCGCCACCCGCGCCGACCTGCTCGCTCGCATGAACGCCCGGCGTCTCGCCCAGTTGGCGGTGCCCGCCGACTACGAGATGCCGGACGACGAACAGGCGCTGCGCGCGGCGATTGAGGCGGGCGACCCCGCTGCCGCGCCGGGTTTCGAGGAAACGCTGCGGGCGGCACTGGAGACGCTCGACAAGGCGCTCTCGGACGCGACCGCGTTGCTGGTTTCTTACGGCATTCCTGCCGAGGTTCGGACGCAGTTGCTCGCGCGGTTGTGCTGCACGGTGGCGATCTATTATCTGTACGACGCGGAACGCATGACGGACGATGTGCGCCGGGCGTATGAGGCAGTACTGAAACTGCTCGATCGCTGGCGCGCGGGCGAGTTGCCCGGCCTCGTGCCATCGGCGCCGGAGGAGCTGGGCGGCGGCGCGGAAATCATTTCCGGGCGGGGGCGTTACAGATGACCCCCCACGCTCACCTTCGTTCGCTGCCCCCCGAGGGGGCGTCCGCCTCCCTTGGGGCGGCCCGGCGGGAAGCGAGATGATTTCGCTCACGCCGCTGATCCGTCATCTCGCGCCAAAGCCCGCCTGGTTCGCGCACAACTGGTTCCGGCAGGTCGCGGGCGCGGCGGAGTTCGCGCAAGTGCGCCCGGAAGTGCTGCCGTTGCCGGCATGCTGGATCATCCGCGCCGCCGACCAGGTTCGGCACGCCGGGGAGCGCGCGGAAAACGTCACGCTCGTGTTCGACACCGTGATCGCCGTGCAGAACGCTCGCAACCACAAGCCGGGCGACACCGACGACCTCCTGCTCCAGTACCGGCACGCCGTCAAGACGCTGCTGCTGGGCTGGGAGATCGCCTCAAACGTGCGCCCGATCGCCTTCGCGGGCGGGCGGATGCTCGAATACACGGACGGCGACATGTACTGGGCGGATCGCTACCAGTTCGACGCGCTGATCACGAACTACCTGCCCGATCCGGGCGCATTCGATCAAATCATCAACGCGGGAGAATTGTTGTGACCATCACGTTTTCCGAAGTCCCGGCGGCATTGCGCTACCCGGGCGTCTATATCGAAATCGACGGCTCGCAGGCCGGTCTCGGTGGCGATCTGCCGGTCGTTCTGCTCGTCGGGCAGAAGTTGCCCACGGGCGATGCGCCGGCGGGCGAGGTCGTCCGTGTCGTCAGCGTGGAAGACGCAAAAACGAAAGCGGGCGCGGGGTCGATGCTCGCGCAGATGGCCGCCGCCTACCGCAACGCCGACCAGACGTTCGACCTGTTCATGCTGCCCTACGCCGACAACGCGGCAGGCGTGGCCGCGACGGGCACGATCACCGTCACGACGCCCGCGGCGGCGGCCGGCACGTTGGCGCTCTACATTGCGGGCAAACCCATCTCCATCGGCATCCCGGCAAACGCCGAGGTCGGCGCGATCGCCTCGGCGATTGCCGCGGCAATCACGGCGGCGGGCGACGATATTCCCGTGACCGCCACCGCCGCCGAGGGCGTTGTCACGCTGCGGGCGCGGCACGCCGGGACGTGCGGCAACGGCATCGATCTGCGGCTCGGTCTCTACGGCGAGGCGCTGCCGGATGGTCTCGTCGTCAACATCGTCGCCATGTCCGGCGGCACGGGCGACCCGCTGCCGGGCGATCTGCCGTCGCTCATCGGCGAGCGGTGGTTCCGGTACGTCGCGCTGGGGCTGAACGATGCCGCGACGCTGGCTGCATGGCATGCGGAATCCCGCCGCCGATACGCCGTGCCGGTGCAGGCCGGGTTCCGCGTGTTCACGGCGATCCGCGCGACATACGAGGCCGCTGCGGCATTCGGCGAGACGAAAAATTACGAGCACATCTCGTGCGCCTGGCTCGCGCTCAACCCGCCCACGCCGTGGGAGGCCGCCGCCGCGATCACGGGCAGCGCCGCGCCCCGGCTCTACAACAATCCTGTTATCTCGCTCGAAGGCGCGCCGGTGCCGGGGCTGGCCGCGGATGTGTCGTACAACGATTTCACCCTGGGCAATTCGCTCTTGTTCCATGGCGTGAGCGTGCTGGAGGTCGGCACGGACGGCGCGGTTTATATCAAGCGGCTGATCTCGATGTACCAGTTCCGCTCCGATGGTTCTGCCGACGATGCGTGGCTCGACATCAACATCGCCGAGACCATGGAGCGCATCCGCGCCGAACAACGCCTGGGCGCGATCAAGCGTTTCCGCGGCACCGTCGCCGCGAAAACGAACGAAGGATTCCGGCCCGGCCTGCCGATCACGACCGAGGACAGCGTCCGGGCGTTCCTGCTCTCGCTCTATCAGAACGTACTGATGCGCGAGTACGGATGGGTACAGGCATACGGGTATTACAAATCCACGCTCATCGTCGAGCAGGATTCGACGAACCCGAGCCGGTTCAATTTCCGGGATGACCCGGTTGTGAACTCGCCGTTCTACATCCTGGCCGGTCGCGCGCGGTTCCGCAAAGCCGTGCCGACGACCTGATAACGAACGATTGAACGAGGTTTGAACATGGGACAACTCACCAATATCCGCACGGTTTCAGTGCCGAGCTTCGGCAAATTGCCGCTCTCGGACGACCCCGGCACCTTCACGCCGTCCGGCCTCAAACGCGAGCACAAGGGCGGGCGACTTGCCGAGGACGGCGGCTTTACGGAGACCGCGACGCCGGCGACGCTGGAGGCGAACATCAACATGCACGCCGGCGTCTCCTTCGACGATCTCAACGCCATCAGTAACGAAGACGTGACCGTGCGCTGCGCCGACGGGCGCGTCTATCTGATGAGCGAGGCATTCGTCACCGAGGTCGTGCCCATCGGTGATGGCACAGGCAAGGTGACCTTCATGAGCAACATTTCCGAGCAGATCTGAGGACAAGAACATGACAACGCTGAAACTCGCGCACCCGATCACGCTGGGCCGCAAGACCGTCGAGGAACTCACCTTCCGCGACTACACGACGGCCGCCGATTACCTCTCTTTCGACACTCGCGGGGGTGTGGCGCAGAACATAGCAATGATCGCCTCCCTGTCCGGCACGGACGAGGCGCTCGTGCGTCAGCTGCGCGGGCCGGACTATCTCGCCGCAGTGGGGCTCTTCGAGAAGATTCTGCGCGACGACCAGGTGTTTTCCGAAGCGGGCGACGATGCCGAAAAAAAGCCGGCCGCATCCTGATCGCCGTCGCGCTGGTGGCGCGTGAATTGCGCCAGCCGCTGCCCGTGGTCAAGGCCATGCCGTTGCGTGAGCTGTACGTGTTCGCCAGGCTGGCCGCGGCGATGAGCGGGAGAAAGTTGTAATGAACGAAAACATTCACGTCATCGGCGCGACATTCCGGGTCAGCGGCCCGGTGCGGATCGGCGGCGAATGGCCGGACATCACGGACTGGACGGTGACGGCGGCGCTGCGGGGGCCGGGGTTTCTCCAGCCATTCGCGTGCTCGCTGGCGTGGGACGCGGAGAAGGGTTGCACCATGATTACGCTGGAAATTACCGCTGAAGAACAAGCAAGGTGGCGCGCGGGGCGGGCGTGGTTCGATGTTCGTTTCGTCTCCCCTGGTGGTGACGTGCTGGTGACGACGAAAGTGTTCCTGGTGTTACAGGAGCCGGTGACGAAATGAGTGAGACGCTGTTTTTCGACAAAACGCGCGCGCCGTCGATCCGCATCGATTTCCGCCACGTCGGCCCGCCCGGACGCCCTGGCGCGGACGGATCGGGCGCATGGGGCGGCATCGGCGGAGATATTACAGCGCAGGCCGATCTGACCGAACGCATCAATGAGCTTGCGGATAGTCAGGCGAAAGAGGAATTGTCTGATTTCGACACCGATCTTGCGGCGATTTATCAGGTTTCCAAGCTTTAGGAGCAACACGACATGAGTCTACAAAGCCGTCTTACCTTGTTGACGCAGGCTATTGGCGCTGACATCAAGGCTTTGCTTTCGACACGAGGCAGCCTCGCGGCGCTGACGACCACGGCAAAAACCAGTCTTGTGGCCGCGCTCAACGAACTGCACGCGAGTATTCAGGAGCTCATCACATCTGGTGCGGGGATCGACGATGATGCCGACTCGACCGTGACGACCGCAACGTGGTCAGCCAGCAAGATTACCGCCGAGATTACCGCCGCCATTTCGGCCCTGGTTGATGACGCCCCCACGGCGCTCGACACGCTCAGGGAGTTGGCGGATGCGCTGGGGGACAGCGAGGACGCTATCTCTGGTTTGGTAACCGCCATCGGCAATCGCGTGCAATTCGATGCCGCGCAAACGCTGTCAACGGCGCAACAAAACACAGCATGCTCGAATATCGGGGTCGGCAATCCTGAAACTGACTTTGTAGCGATCTATAACGCAGCCAAAGCATGAGCCTTGACGCACGAATTTTCGCCCTGGCGGAACAGGTCGGCAGGGACGTCAAGTCCTTGCGCGCTCAGATTGGTGCGCCGCTGCATTCCATCGACCCACGCATCGTTGCGCATCGTCATGGCGGTTCAAACGTGTCGATTGAGAACTCACTTTACGCGTTATTGCTCGCCATCGCTGCTGGAATCTGTGAAGTTGAGACCGACGCGCATCTGCTGTCGGATGGCAGTGTCGGCATCATGCACGACGACACCGTCGACAGGATGACGGATGGAACGGGCGCGGTGGCGGATTTTACCCGGGAGACGTGGTCGCAGTTGCGTCTGGTTGCGCCCTCGTGGCTGGGCGCGAAGGCGCAATACCCGTCAGGGCCGCCGCCGCTCCTGGAGGACCTACTTGACGCATTGCGAGGCACGGGCGTTCGGTTGCGCCTCGAAATCAAAGCATCTGCCGCCACCGCCGCAGCCGTGGGAATCCTCGGCGCCCGTAATTGGCCCAAGAGCGATGTGATCATCACAAGTTTCGTCAGATCCGCGCTCGATCCCGCAATCGCGGCGGGCTATCGGGTAGGGTTTATCGGCGACATTCAGGATTACACCGATTTCGCTGATCTCAAGGCGCAAGGCATTGATTACTTCGATGCGTCCATGGGATCGGTCACGGCGGCGCGCGTCGCGGCGGCGCATGCGGCGGGAATCAAAATTACTGCATGGACGCTCAACAGACGAACAGAGGCGGAGGCCATGTTCGAAATGGGCGTCGATCATGTAACGTGCGACGATCCGCTGTGGGTAGCGAAGGCCAGCCCGCGCAGAAACGTCGACACATATATTGACGGATTGCGATGGTCAGGCTTTCTCGAATCATCGAGCAGCGATCCCGCAGGAATTGTCCGCGTGCTGCAAGACGGCGCGCTGCGTCTGGGCGGCAGCCAATATTACGGCCTCTTACAGGGCTGGGCCTGCCCGCTGCCTGATCCGCTCGGTTGGGCGGTCGAATTCGACGTCAAGACACTCTACGTCGCGGAGGCTACCAGGCACGCCGACATCACCGTGTTGGTGTCCGATAAGTACTGGACAGACGCTGCGGGTCATTATTCACAGCTGGGTTTCAACGCATTCCAGCGTCGAAGCGGGGAGATGACGCTCTGGCGCATGAACGTGGGGAGTGCGACAAACGTGACCACCGTTGCTGGCGCGGCATTGACGGAAAGCACATACCGCTATCGCCTTGAAGTGACGTCTGAGTTTGTGAGGTTTACGAATCTGAATACCGGCCAGCAGGCGATAGCGAACACGACACAGATTCCAAGCACACACAAAGGCGCATTCTTTTATCTTGCGGCAGGCTCGGGCAACAGCACTTACGAATTCAGTAATGTTCGGGTGTTTGATACATCAACGCCATATCGTGACGATACTGTGCTGTGCATCGAAGGCAGCGCCGTCGACACCTCGCCCAATGCTGTGGCGTTGTCCGCTTTCGGCGGCGCTGAATTTGTAGAGGGCGTGGCGACACTGGGCGGCGCGGCCAGCGACGAGGCGAAATATTTCAAAACAGCGCCTTCGGGGGCCTTGATGCTCTATGGTGATTTCACGATCGAATTTAATGTCGCCGATGATAGTGATTCCACAACATTTTTTGGGCCGATCTACAGTAACGAAAATCCAGCGGCTTTGTCATTGATCTCGTTCTCCGGCAACACGCCTGGCGCTCGCCCTGTAACGTTCCGCAGCAACGGTGGGGTTCGCGCGCAAACACCAAGCCTTGACGAAAATTTTCACGAGATCGCTTTCGTCCGGAAAGGCGCAACAACCTACACATATGTCGATGGTGTGCTGACCGGGTCATCGACTTCGTTCGGCACTGGGACTTGGCAGTTCTATCCCGGTGCCTATGTCGGCTATTACCCGAACGAGCTGAATACGCAGCACCCCGTTAAATTCAAACGGCTGCGTGTCACCCGGGTGGCGCGTTATTCAGGCAATCGCTACGCGGTGCCGACCAGTTATGCGGGAGGATGAAATGGGTTCGTCGTCCAAAGGCGCGCCGCGCCGCATTTCGGCTGATGTCATCGCCGCTTCCGCTGCATTCCTCATTGCACTGGCCATCGCCGAGGGTTATGCGCCGACTGTGGTGACGACAAAAAACGACCCGGTTCCCACAGGCGGCTTCGGCAGCACGAAGAACGAGGCCGGGCAGCCGCTCAAGGTGGGCGAAGCGATGTCGCCGGTGCGCGCGCTCATCGTGCTGCGCGAGCATGTGGGCCGGGACGAGTCCGCATTCCGGGCGTCCCTGCCCGGCGTCTCGCTCACGCAGGGCGAGTACGACGTGTACTTGGATTTTTTCTATCAATACGGTATCGGCGCATGGAGCAGGTCGTCGATGAGAACGGCCCTGCTCTCGGGCGAATACCGCGCCGCCTGTGATGCGCTGCTGAAGTACCGCTACTCGAACGGTGCGGATTGTTCCGCCCCTGGCAACAGGACGTGCGCCGGCGTCTGGACGCGTCAACAGGCGCGGCACCGGAAATGCCTCGCCGAACAGGGAGAGGGCGATGCTTGAGCGTCTGGCGGACTGGCT
>JAIRNL010000077.1 GCA_031258035.1 Azoarcus sp.
CCGCGCCTGTTCGTGCCGCTGGCCCAGCATCTGGGCGCGCCCGCGCTGCCGACCGTCCTGGTCGGGCAAAAGGTGAAGAAAGGCGAGCGGCTCGCCAATCCACAAGGCGCTGTTTCCGCGGCGATCCATGCGCCGACATCCGGCGTCGTCACGGCGCTCGGCGACATCCCCGCGCCGCATCCTTCCGGCTTGCCGGTGCTGGCGGTCACGCTCGAAGCCGATGGGCTGGACGAGTGGATCGCGCTCGATGGTTGCGACGATCCCCTCGCCCTCGATCCCGCCGAGATCAGCCGCCGCGTGGCGGCGGCGGGCGTCGTCGGGATGGGCGGGGCGACTTTCCCTTCGGCGCTGAAGTTGTCGTCGTCGAAAAAGGCGGGGGTCGATACGCTCGTCATCAATGGCGGCGAGTGCGAGCCGTATTTGTCTTGCGACGACCGGTTGATGTGCGACGAGGCGGCGGCCATCGTCGACGGCATCCGGATCATGTTGTATGCGACCGGCGCAAGGGCGGCGCTGGTCGGGATCGAGGATAACAAGCCGGAAGCCATCGCCGCGATGAGGGAAGCCGCCGGGCCTTTCGGGGAAATCGCCGTCCGCCCGGTGCCGGCGCGTTATCCGATGGGGTCGGAAAGGCATCTGGTGCTGACGCTCACGCGGCGCGAAATCCCCGCGGGACGGTTGCCGGCCGAGGCGGGCGTGGTCGTGCACAACGTCGGCACGGCGAAAGCCGTCTCGGAGGCGATCCGCCACGGGCGGCCATTGGTGTCGCGCCTGCTCACTGTCAACGGCGGCGCGCTGCGCATGCCCGGCAATATCCTCGCGCCCGTGGGGGCGCTGGTCGAAGAGGTGATCGCGTTCGCGGGCGGTCTCGCCCAGTCGCCGGCGCGGCTCATCATGGGCGGGCCGATGATGGGGATGTCGTTGCCGCATGCGCGCGTGCCGGTGGTCAAGGGCAGCAGCGGCATCCTGGCGCTTTCGGCGCGGGAGGCCGCCGGGCGCGAGCCGGCGCCCTGTATACGTTGCGCAAGTTGCGTGCGGGCCTGTCCGGTCGGCCTCTTGCCGCTGGAGATGGCGCGCAGCATCGAGGCCGACGATCTCGATGGGGCGGCACGGATCGGCCTCAAGGATTGCATCGCCTGCGGTTGTTGCGCTTATGTGTGCCCGGCGCACATTCCGCTCGTCCAGTATTTCGCGCACGCCCGGGGCAGCCTCGCCGCCGCGGATCGCGCCAGGGCGCGCGCCGATCTCGCCCGCAGGTTGGCTCAGGCAAAAAGCGGGCGGCTGGCTGCCGAGGCGCGCGAAAGGGCCGAAGTCGCCGCGCGCCGCAAGGCGGAACGCGCCGCCGCCGCCAAAGCCAAGGCGGCGGCGGCGGCCGGGGCGGAGGCCGGGGCGGCGGCCCAATCCCGGCCCGTCGGCGAGGAGGCGACGGCATGACGCCTATCGACTATCAGGCCGAACGCCCTTACGCTTCTCCCCACGCCTGGGGCGGCGGCGGCGTGGCGCGCACGATGTTCCTGGTGCAGGCGGCGCTCGTGCCGGCGACGCTCTTCGGCTTTTGGCTCTATGGCTGGCCGGCGTTTTTCTTGTGGATCATCACGCTGTCGTCGGCGCTCTTTTTCGAGTTCGTCTGCCTGCGCCTGATGGGCATCGACGCGCCGGGCCGCAGGCTCCGCGACGGTTCGGCGTTGCTCACCGGCTGGTTGCTGGCTATGACGCTGCCGCCGTGGGCGCCGTGGTGGATCGGCGTTCTCGGCGCTTTCATCGCTATCGTGATCGGCAAGCAGGTGTTCGGCGGTCTCGGGCAGAACGTGTTCAACCCGGCGATGGTGGCGCGCGTGGCGCTCCTGGTTTCGTTTCCGTTGCCTCTGACGGCCTGGGTCACGCCCTTGCCGCTTGCGGCGGCCCCCGCGCCTGGTTTGTTGGAGAGCGTGGCCATCACGCTCGACCAGAAGCCGCCGCCCGACGCGATGACGAGCGCCTCGTTGCTGGGCCACGCCAAGACCGAGCTGGCTCGCGGGGCGGATTTGCCGCAGGCGTTCGCCACCGTGCGCGCGCCGCGGGTGTCGTGGCTGGGCGCGCGGCCCGGCAGCTTCGGGGAATCCTCGGTGCCGCTGCTCTTTCTCGGCGGTCTTTTCCTGCTGGCCGTCGGGGCGATCCGTTGGCACACCCCGGCGGGCGTGCTGGCTGGGGCGCTGGTTCCGGCGTTCGTCGCGCACGCCATCGCGCCTGGGCAATACTTGGATGCGCAGACGCATCTCCTGTCCGGGGCGCTGTTGCTGGGCGCGTTTTTCATCGCCACCGATTATGTGACGTCGCCCGCCACCGGGCCGGGGCAATTCGTGTTCGGCCTCGGCGTCGGGCTGATGACGTGGGTCATCCGCAGCCTTGGCGGTTATCCCGAAGGTGTGGCTTTCGCCATCCTGTTCATGAACGCGCTCACGCCTCTCATCGACCGCTACCTGAAGCCGCGCATTTTCGGGCGCACGTGGTCGGGCAGGCCGGTCGAGTCCGGCAAGGGAAGCTGACGATGCGGGAGAACTGGAAAAGCCATCCCCTCTACCCGCCGCTGTTGCTCGGCACGGTGACGCTTTTGGCTTCCGCCTCGCTCGCCTGGGCGGCGCGCGCCACGCAGGCGGCTATCCAGCAGGCGGAAGCGCGCGATCTGCGCGACTCGCTCGTGCAGGTATTGCCTGCCGGTTTCGCGGACAACGACCCCGCCGCCGACAGCGCCACGGTCGACATCGGCGGCGTCGCGCCGCTCACCGTCTACCGGGCGCGGCGCGACGGCGCGGTGCGGGGGGCGATGTTCGGCGTCTCGGGCAAAGGCTATGGCGGCGAAATCAAAATCCTGATGGGGGTCGACCGGGCGGGCGCGGTGCTCGGCGTGCGCATCCTCGGTCACACCGAGACGCCGGGCCTCGGCGACAAGATCGAGGTCGCCAAAAGCGACTGGGTGGAACGTTTCGCCGGCAAGGCGCTGGCTACGAGCACCTGGGCGGTCAGGAAAGACGGCGGCGATTTCGACCAGTTCACCGGCGCGACGATCACGCCGCGCGCCGTGGTGAGGGCCATCAGGGAAGGTCTGGAGACTTTTGCGCGCCACAAGGCGGAAATCCTCGACGAACGCCATGGCGGCGATGCGCGGGCGGCGGGGCGCGACAGGGAAACGTCGTCATGAGCGCCTCCACAAGAACCTTGATCCAGGACGGGCTGTGGCACAACAACGTCGTCTTTGCGCAGATGTTGGCCCTGTGCCCGACGATGGCGGTCACGACGAGCGGCACCAACGGCCTGGGAATGGGGCTTGCCACGACGGCGGTGCTGGTCGTCTCCAACGTGCTGGTCGCCCTGATCCGGGGCGTCATCAGTCAGGAAGTGCGTATTCCCGTGTTCGTCGTCCTGATCGCCACTCTCGTGACGGTCGTGGACATGGGGCTGAACGCCTGGCTGCACGGGCTCTACAAAGTGCTCGGCCTTTTCATCGCGCTGATCGTGGTCAACTGCGCGATCCTTGGCCGGGCGGAGGCTTTCGCCTCGAAAAACGGCGTCTTCGCGTCGTTCGTCGATGCC
>JAIRNL010000082.1 GCA_031258035.1 Azoarcus sp.
GATGTGAGCTGGAAACCCATAACCGAAGAAGAGCTGAAAACCGAAGTCGAACAAGCTCTCGCCACCATGCCGGAAGAAGCACGCCGTCAATTCGCGGATATCCGGATTTCTCCTCTCAAATTACGTTGTCAACGCAATGGATTGATTGGCGAAGAAACGCTTTACGCAATTGCCGGCAGAGGGCGGCAGTACATCGTCTATGACGACGTGGAAGACGATTTCGGTTTGGCTGTGCTGTCTTCTTCCGACCGGGACGAAACACTCCGCTTCTGGGTATTGGCCGGCGCGCTTTCCACCGCCATGCGCGTACTGGAAAGCGGCGACTACAGCGCCTGCCTGCTCGCCCCCTGAGCTTTCCACCGCCCGCCAGTGGGGCACCGCCGCGCCTCAACGCAGAACCGGCAGCGCCGTGAAGACGGAAAGCAACAAGGTATTGAGAATATCGACAAAAAACGCGCCGACCAGCGGCACGATGAGAAACGCCTTGTGCGAGATGCCGAACTTCTGCGTCACCGCCTGCATGTTGGCAACCGCCGTGGGCGTGGCCCCCAGGCCGAAACCGCAATGACCGGCGGCAACCACGGCAGCGTCATAGTCCTTGCCAAGAAAACGGAATGTCACGCAACTAGCATAAAGCAGCATCGCCGCCGTCTGCACGGTAAGGATCAGCAATAACGGAATAGCCAGATCGACCAGTTGCCAGAGCTTGAGCGAGAGCATCGCCATCGCCAGGAAAAGCGAAAGCGAGACGTTGCCGATCACATCCACGCAACGGTCAAAGACAACAAAGTTGAACACCCTCGCCAACACATTGCGCACGGCGATGCCGGCCCCCAAAGCCAGCACGAACACGGGTATCCGTACCGTCGTCCGAACCAGCGCCTCGCCCAGGATGCCGGCGAGCAGCTGCGCGACGGCAAGCGCGGCGGCGAACATGGCGAGCGTCTCCAGCGCCGAATCCGCGGTAATGAGCCGGGTGTGACGAGGCTGCTCGAAAGCGATCTCGCCCGGAGAATCTTCCAGCGAAGCCCGGCCCGGCGTCTTGCAGCCCTTGCCGATCAGGCGCTGCGCCACCGGCCCGCCAGTCAGACCGCCGAGGACCAGACCGAAAGTCGCGCATGCCATGCCGATGGCGGAAGCGCCTTCCGCGCCCAGCCCTTCCAGCATCGGCCCCCAGCCACCAGCGGTGCCGTGGCCGCCCGTGAGCGAAACCGAGCCAGCGACCAGACCGATCAGGGGATGCAAGCCGAGCGCGCTCGCCATACCCACGCCAATCAGGTTTTGCAGCACGATGAACAAGGACACCACGACGGTGAGCGCCACCAGCGGCCTGCCGCCGGCGCGCAGGCGGGAAAAATCCGCGCTGAGCCCGATCGAGGCAAAGAACATCAACATGAAACTGTTTTGCAGATCGCCGTCGATCGTCAGGGAAAAACCGTTGTAGCGGTGGAGCGCCGCCGCGGCCAGGGCAGCCACGAGGCCGCCCGCCACCGGCTCCGGAATATTGAAATGCGACAAAAACGCCACCCTCGATACCAGCCAGCGCCCGACCAGCAATACCAGGGCTGCCGCGATCAGGGTGTAATACGCATTGAATGTCAAATGCACCGGACGTCCTTCTTTTTCACATGACCGCCGCGGAGCGTAGCAGTCCGGATAAGCGACAGTCGCGTGCATCCGTCCCGCTCCGGATAAACTTCCGCGATGAAACGGCGCGCCCGCCTCCCATCGGCGACCCGTCGCCGTCGCCTCGCGCGACAACCCGAAACAGCATGCCCGCCACGCTCTTGCCCGAATGAACGCCGTCGCCCCCCATGTCGGCCGCTTTGCCCCATCGCCGAGCGGCCCGCTGCATTTCGGCTCGCTCGTCGCCGCGCTCGGCAGCGCGCTCGAAGCCCGTTGTCATCGCGGCGCGTGGCATCTGCGCATCGAAGACGTAGACGCCCCGCGCGTCGTCCCCGGCGCGGCCGACGGCATCCTCGCCACTCTCGAACGCCTCGGCTTCGAGTGGGACGGCGACATCCTGTGGCAAAGCCGACGCGTCGATGCCTACGCCGCCGCGCTGGAACGGCTCCGGGCCGGCGGCCACGTTTTTCCCTGCGCCTGCACGCGACGCGAAATGGCCGACTCCGCGCTCGCCCGCGACGGCTCCCGGCGCTATCCCGGCGTCTGCCGCGGCGGTCTGCCTCCGGGGCGCGCGCCGCGGGCATGGCGGGTCAGAGCCGAAGGCGCGATCCGTTTCGACGATGCCATCCAGGGGACGCAGGAAGAAGACCTTGCCCGCGATGTCGGCGATTACGTGGTTTTTCGCGCCGATGGCCAGTTCGCCTATCAGCTTGCCGTCGTGGTCGACGACGCCGCGCAGGGCATAACCCATGTGGTGCGCGGCGCGGACCTGCTCGGCTCGACCGCGCGGCAGATTCACCTCCAGCGCCTGCTCCGCCTGCACACCCCGTCCTACGCCCACCTGCCGGTGGCGACCGACGAAGCCGGAGACAAACTCTCCAAACAGACCCTGGCGCGCGCCATCGACGATGAACCGCCCGCCCGCGCCCTGGCTGCGGCGCTGGGCTTCCTCGGACAAAACCCACCCGCCGCGCTGACCAGGGCATCCCGCGCGGAAGTCTGGACATGGGCGCTCGCCCATTGGCGACTCGATCGCGTCCC
This sequence comes from Azoarcus sp., assembly GCA_031258035.1. Lineage (GTDB taxonomy): Bacteria > Pseudomonadota > Gammaproteobacteria > Burkholderiales > Rhodocyclaceae > WRNU01. The sequence continues at coordinate 2,668 of JAIRNL010000082.1, forward strand.
CCGCCTCCCGCAAAAACCCGCCCCGAGAACGATGCGGGAATAAAGCGGTCCGCCTTTCCATCACATCGGCACGCGCCGGCATGGCATAGACAATTGAAGGCGGCTATGCTCCTATACTTGTCATTGCGCTTTTTGCTGTCATGCTTTCCATCCACTGCGTATCGGACGTCTCGGGATCAGCAATTGCGCCGCGCCGAGCAAATTCTCAACGACCGCTGCCTGGAATATGACAGACAGATGACACACGAACGGAAACTGCGCATCATGCCGGACTGCCGGCGCAGACATCGGCCCAAAAACGATAGCCAAAATCGCGGAAATCATTCGCAATCCGCGCGCACCAATCCCGCAAGCAAGCTGCGTCCCCCGGCGAATCGTCTCCAATCTCACGGACTGCCCGCCCGCAAATCCGGGCCGAACGCGAACGCCTAGTGCGCAACATCGGCATCGAACAGCGGCGGCTCTGTCCCGAATGGCAGTGTTTTTCCGATCTCGCCTTCACCGCCGCCGAGACCCTGCTGGAAAAGCTCGCCTGGCGGCGCGAGGAAGTCGACGCCCTGCTCGTCGTCACCCAGTCGCCCGATTACCTGATTCCGGCCACCGCCATCATCCTGCAAGACCGCCTCGGCCTCTCGCAGGCAACCGCCGCCTTCGATGTCAACCTCGGCTGTTCTGGATACCCCTTCGGCATCAACCTTCTCGGCAGCATGATCGCGGCGGGAGGCGTCAAAAAAGGGCTGCTGCTGGTCGGCGACCGTTGCGCCAGCTATAACGACCCGATCTTCTCCGACGCCGGCACCGCCACCGCGCTGGAGTTCGATCCCGCCGCGCCGCCGATCCACTGCGACCTCAACAGCGACGGCAGCGGTTACAAAGCCATTTGCCTGCCGGTCGGCGGACA
>JAIRNL010000016.1 GCA_031258035.1 Azoarcus sp.
AAGCCAACAGCAGTCACCAGTGGTATAGGTTACATCAATAACAATACCTGGTATTTCGCGGCCAGGGCCTGGGGAGGGGGCGGAAAACCCATCGTGGCAAACATCCGAACCATCCAGCCTTCGCGGGAGATTGCCACGCACTCATTCAAGGCCAATGGCGATGACCCTGTTATCGTCAATAAAACGCACATCGCCTACGAAGATGAGATGATCAATTGGCATGACGGAAAACGTTATAGGGTCAAGACAATACACCCCGCCGTCTGGCGTTATGAATTGACCCCCAGCAGCCGTGTGCTCACGACGAGTTTCTGGATCAATGGCAACGGCACCCTGATCGACGACCCGGTCAACGGCAAGACCGAGTATCTGGAACATGAAATCATCCTCTCGCCGGACGAGCGCCATGCCGTCATGTGGTCGGGAAAGCGATGCCGGCTGCTGCAATGGCCCGAACGGAAAGAAACCGGCACTTGTGGCCGCTTGCCGCTTTTTTTCGGCACGGATCGCTACCGGGCGGTGTTCGCGCCCGACGGCAAGTCGTTCGTTTCCTGGATCGACGGCAAGGCGCGCGTCTATCGCACCGATCCGTTCCGGCTGACCTCGGAATTCGCCCTGTCCAGAGGCAAGGTAGACGCGCTGGAGCTGTCAAACGACGGCTGGCTGGCTAACGTCGATGAGGAAAGGCGGCTTCTCCAGCTATGGGACGGCGCCACAGGCAAACTCGCGGGTCAATATCAATATCAGACGAGCGTGGCCGCGCTGGCTTTCCAGCCCCACGGCGACAGGCTGTTGGTCTCGGAAAGCGACAGCCTCAAGGTTTTCGCGCTCCCCGAACGCGCCACGCCATGAGCGCGGGGGACGGACCCCGGAAGACCCGTCCCCGCCGGTCGATACGCCTACTTTTCGAGCAGGCTGCGCAGCATCCAGGCGGTTTTCTCGTGGATTTGCAGGCGCTGGGTTATCAGGTCGAGCGTCGGTTCGTCGCTCGCCTTGTCAGCCAACGGCACCACGCTGCGCGCGGTCTTTGCCACACCCTCATGTCCATGCACGAGCAGACGGATCATTTTTTCCGCGCCGGGCACCTCCTCTGGTTGACCCAGGCTGGCGAGCTTCTCGAACTCCCTGTAGGAGCCGGGAGCCAGAAAACCCAGCGCGCGGATGCGCTCGGCGATCAGATCCACCGCGGAAGCCAGTTCGGTATATTGCCCCTCGAACATCAGGTGCAAGGTGTTGAACATCGGCCCGGTCACGTTCCAGTGGAAGTTGTGCGTCGTCAGGTACAGGGTGTAACTGTCGGCAAGCAGCCGCGACAGCCCCTCCGCGATTCTGGCGCGGTCTTCCTTCTTGATGCCAATATCTATTTCCATGCCTGTTCTCCTTATCCGGATATTTCACGCCCGCGGACCGGATGGCCCGCTTCGGTATTGCGTATGCTATGCCAGACGCGACAGGACAGGCAATTGAATCGTAAGCATCCACAATATAGTCACAAACTATCGTTACACGACGGTTTGTTTCGCCATTGTTATTTCTTCTTTTTCCGCGTTTTCCCGTGCCGGCACGGGGCCAATCGGCTGCACGCCGGGAAGATCGCTGTCGAGGATCGCCGCGCGCAGAATGTCGATCGCGCCGCTGCGCGGGTATGTCACCCGCCAAGCCAGCACGATCCGGCGCGAGGGCTCGGGGCAGGCGAAGGGGCGCACCGCCACCAGCGGGTTGCTGGCTTCCAGTTCGTCGGCCGCCGTGCTCGGCAGCACCGTCACGCCCAGGCCGGAAGCAACCATGTGGCGGATGGTTTCGAGCGAGCTGCCTTCGAGCGTGCGCTGCAGGCCGCCGGCGTTCTGACAGAGCGGGCAAACTTCCAGTACCTGTTCGCGGAAGCAGTTGCCGGCCCCGAGCAGCAAGATCTGCTCCTCGCCAAGTTCGGCGGGAACGATTTTTTCCCGCCCGGCCCACGGGTGCGAAGCCGGCAGCAACGCGCGGAAGGGTTCGTCATACAGCGACTGGGTGACGATGCCCGGCGCCTCGAACGGCAGGCTGATCACGATGACGTCGAGTTCGCCGCGCTTGAGCGCCTCGGACAGCCTGGCTGTGTAGTTTTCCTGGATGACGAGCGGCATGCGCGGCGCGCGCTGGTGCACCCGCGGAATCAGGCGCGGCAGCAGGTAGGGGCCGATGGTGTAGATCACGCCAAGCCGCAGCGGCCCGGCGAGCGGATCCTTGCCGGCGGCGGCGATCTCCTCGATGTGGCTGGCTTCGATCAGCACTTTTTCGGCCTGGGCGACGATGCGCCACCCGGTTTCGGTGATCTTGACTTCGGAAGCGCCGCGCTCGAAAAGCTGGATGCCAAGCTCTTCTTCGACTTTCTTGATCGCCACCGAGAGCGTCGGTTGCGAAACATGGCACTTCTCGGCCGCGCGGCCAAAATGCCGCTCATGAGCGAGAGCGACGAGATAGCGAAAGTAGGTCAGAGTCATTCTTCCTCCCCGGAAGCGGTCATTCCGCGCAGTCCATGGCGCAACAGAATGCGCCGCATACGTATTTGCCGCAACCGGTAATGGCGTGCGCGTGTAGCATATTCACAGCTTGCAGGGGAAGCAGGTAACATTTCGGGAACGGCCCGATAAAAATATCGTCGAATGTCCCTGTCGATACTTCTATCGCGCAATACGTGTTTTTCCGATCATTTTTTCAAGGAGCTCCAATGAAAAAACTTCTGGCTATCGCCGCCCTGGCCCTGGCTCTGACCGCCGCCCTGCCTGAAAACGGCTTCATCTCCGGACCCCACGCCCAGGCCGCCGCGACGGCGGCGGCAGGCGCCTTGCCCGACTTCGCCAGCCTGGTCGAAAAGGTCGGCCCCGCGGTCGTCAATATCAGCGTCAATGAGACGCTCCAGTCCGACGCCGCCGACGACGACAATCCCTTCGCCAACGATCCCTTTTTCGATTTCCTGCGCCGCTTCGGCATGCCGGGGCCGGGGTTCCCCAATCAGCCAGGCATTCCCCGCGGCCGCCAGGGCATCGGCTCCGGTTTCATCGTCAGCAGCGACGGCTACGTGCTCACCAATGCCCATGTGGTCGGCGACAGTGATAGTGTCAATGTCACCGTCAAGTTGAGCGACAAGCGCGAATTCCCGGCCAAGGTGGTCGGCGTCGACCGTCGCACGGATGTTGCCGTCATCAAGATCGAAGCCAGGAACCTGCCGGTGGTCGCCATCGGCGATCCCGAGCGCGCCCGCGTCGGCGAGTGGGTGGCCGCCATCGGCTCGCCGTTCGGCCTCGAACACACCGTCACCGCCGGCATCATCTCGGCCAAGGCGCGCCGCCTGCCGGATGAAAACTATGTGCCTTTCATCCAGACCGATGTCGCCGTCAACCCCGGCAATTCGGGCGGCCCCCTGTTCGACCTCGATGGCCGCGTGATCGGCATCAATTCGCAGATTTACTCGCGCTCCGGCGGCTTCATGGGCATTTCCTTCGCCATCCCCATCGATGTCGCCATGAAGGTCAAGGATCAACTCGTGCGGCATGGTCGCGTGCAGCGCGGCCGCCTGGGCATCTACATCCAGGAAATGAATCCGGAACTGGCTCAGTCGTTCGGCCTCGAGAAGCCGCGCGGCGCGCTGGTGGCGCAGATCGAGCCGGGCAGCGCCGCCGAGCGCGCCGGCCTGAAAACGGGCGACGTCGTGCTCACGGTCGACGGCAAGGATGTGAGCGAGTCCGGAGAGCTGCCGCGCATCATCGGCGACATGCAACCCGGCAGCAAGGTCAAGCTCGGCATCTGGCGCGATGGCAAGCGCCGCGAAGTCACCGCCGTGCTCGACGAACTGACGACGGAGAGCGCCGCGTCCACCCGTGGCGGCAAGGACAGGAACGCACGCGGCACGCTCGACAAACTCGGTCTCGGCCTGCGCGCGCTCGATGCCCGCGAAGCCTCGCGCCTGGGCGTACAGGCCGGCGTGCTGGTCGAAGCGGTCGGCGGGCGGGCGGCCAAGGCCGGCATGCGGCCCGGCGACGTGGTTCTCGCCCTCAACAACCAGCCGGTTTCCTCGCCGGCGCAGTTCAGCCAGTTGCTCGAAAAGGCGGGCAAGCGTTTCGCGCTCTTGATCCAGCGCGGCAACGCGAGGATTTTCGTGCCGTTCAAGCTCGACTGACCGGAACGCATCGGGGAACCCCGGCCTTCGGGCCGGGGTTCCTCAAAACCGCTTTCCCGCCCGGCTTTTCATTTCGTCCCCGGCTCGCTCCGCGACACCTTGAAGCGCGCCACCGACGCCTGCAATTGCGCCGCGAGCCGTTCCATTTCGCGCGCCGCTTCTACCGTGCGGTCGATGGCGAGGTCGTTTTCGCGCGCCATCTCGGCGATGGCGTCGATGCTCTCCGTCACCGCGGCGCTGCCGCCGCGCTGCTCTTCCACCGCCGCGGAGATCAGATCGAGATTGCCGCCGACTTCGACCACCACTTCATTGGAAGCGCCCAAGATTCCCGCGACCTGGTCGGCAACGCCCTGGCTCGATTCGAGGTAACCCAGGCCGCGCGTGATCGCCTCCTGCGCCGAGGACGACAACTGGCCGATGTCCTGGGTGATGCCGTCGATCTGCTCGGCCGAACGGGCCGATTTTTCGGCGAGCTTGCGCACTTCGTCGGCCACCACCGCGAAACCGCGCCCCTGGTCGCCGGCGCGGGCGGCCTCGATCGCCGCGTTGAGCGCGAGAAGATTGGTCTGCCCGGCAATTTCGCGCACTGTCTTGGTCATGGTGTTGATGGCTTCGGTCGATCCGACGAAAGCCTTCATCGAATCGGCCATGTCCCTGACCGCCTCCCGCGCCTGTCCCATCTCGCCGATCAATTGTCCGAGGCTGGTTTGTCCGGCCTGCGAGCGGGCGAGGCTCTCGTGCGCGCGCGCGCGCACAGAACCGGTGTTGTCGGCGATCGACGCGGTCTTGTCGCTGAGATCCTCGACCGCCCGGGCGGCCTGGGCCGAACGGTCGGCCTGGCTGCGCGAACTTTCGGCGATGAGAGATGCGCCTTTAGCCAGATCGCGCGCCTGCCCGCTCACGGCGGCGGCCGAATCGCCGACCTGGCACACCAGCCCGGAGAAAGTCCCCAGCATGCGGTTGAAAGTGCTGGCCGCAAGGCCGATTTCGTCCCGGTGCCCGGCATCCAGCCGTCGGGTGAGGTCGCCGCCGCCCTGGGCGATTTCGGACAGGCCCTCGGTCAACTGCGCCAGCGGGCGGGTCACGAAACGGCGGATGAAAAAATAGACGAAGCCGATCATGGGCAGGGAAGCAGCAAGGGCGAACAGCACGCTCTCGTTGCGGAAGCGGGCAACCGCTTCGTTCACATGCCCCAGCGAGATACGCATGCTCACCGCGCCCAGCGGCACGCCTTCCCCGACCATGTGGCAGGAGATGCAATCCTTGCCGAGATAATTCTTCGAGGCCCGCGCCGGAATCACCACCCGCAGGTATTCGCCCTGCTCGCCTCTTTCCGTCCGCATGTAGGGCTCGCGGCTCTCCAGCACCCGACGCTCGACTTCATCGGGCGGCGCCGCGGCGAGGTCGCCCGGCCCGTAGAGCTTCGCCACCGCCTCGCCCCGGATTACCTTGAGATCGTCGACCAG
>JAIRNL010000101.1 GCA_031258035.1 Azoarcus sp.
CCGTCGGCACGACCGGCACGACCGGCAAAAACTCCCTCGCGGGTTTGACGCATCTGAACGCAACATACACGCTCAAATAGTTGATCGTCGAAATGATACTGAGGGAGCCTCTGGAGGGGCCACTCGTGTACATTATTGTGTATGTCGAATATTTGGGATTTACGGTTGTGAAGGCATTGCTCCAGTACCGGGTAATACCCGACCCCGCCGTCATCCCAAGGCTGTAGTTATAGCCCCTCTGAAATATCTCGTATAACTCCCTTTCGTTCGGCAGGCGCCATTGCCCCCCGCCCAGGAGGCCGTGATCGCATATCGCCATGGCATTTATCCATGGCGTTGCAAATGGGCCATCATAAGGGAAAACACAAAGATCGCCATTGGGAACGAATTGACTCAGCCTCGTCGGAATACTCTGTGACGTAACCGCCCAGGCAGGCCCCAGATATGCGCCACCCGGGACGACAAAGGTTCCGGCAGGACAACTCGATTGCGCATTGGCGGGCGCCGCTGCCGCGATAGCCATGCCCGCCACGGCGCCGAGTACGGAAAGTCTGATGAGTTCATGTCGTTTCATGTGTTTCTCCCTTGAGCAGGCCGGTTGTGAATCAGATATGCAAGCAGCAAGACGCTTGGCAAGTTACATATTACGTATTTTCCAGTATATACTATGCCGATTATGTGCAAACAGCTATTACGCATACATCGCGCAATAGCCGTTGCCTATTGCGCTCGCTTCCGGGGCATGCCGCGCGTGGAAAACGTCGGCGCCGTCTGGTTTATCATGCCGCTCTTTATTGGAGAAGCTCATCCATGCGCGCGACGATCGCCCTGGCTGCACTTGCCTGCACCCTGTTCCTGCCGGCCTGCGGCATCAAGGGGCCGCTTTATCTGCCTCCCGTCCCCGAAGAAGGTCAGACCACCGCCCCAGCGGAAGATCAAGGCGAAACCACCGCGCCCGCCGCGTCTGACGACGGCGGCGCCCAGCCATGAGCGCGGAATTTTCCTCGCCCACGCTTTCCAGGGGGCCGCGCGGCCTGATGCTCGAAGGGGTTGCCCTCGCCGATATCGCCGCGCGCTTCGGCACGCCCACTTATGTTTATTCGCGGGCGGCACTCGTCGCCGCGTTCGACGCTTACCGCCACGCGCTCGACGGGCGTCCGGCGCTGGTGTGCTGCGCGGTCAAGGCCAATTCCAATCTCGGCGTCCTGTCGGTGTTCGCCGCGCTCGGGGCCGGATTCGACATCGTTTCGGGCGGCGAACTGGCGCGCGTGCTCGCTGCGGGAGGACGCGCCGACCGGGTGGTGTTTTCGGGCGCGGGCAAGAGCCGCGCCGAAATACGACAGGCGCTGCGCGCCGGCATCCACTGTTTCAATGTCGAATCGGCCGCCGAACTCGACAGGCTCGATGCGCTTGCCGCCGAAGCGGGCACGGCCGCACCCGTGGCCCTGCGCGTCAACCCCGATGTCGATCCCAGGACACACCCTTATATTTCCACCGGACTCAAGCGCAACAAATTCGGGGTGGCATTCTCCGAGGCGCTGCCGCTTTACCGGCGCGCCGCCGCCCTGCCGCATCTGCGCGTGCGCGGCATCGCCTGTCACATCGGCTCGCAGTTGCTCGACTCCGCCCCGGTCGTCGAAGCTGCCGGCAAGGTGCTCGCGCTCGTCGACCAGCTCGCGGCGGAAGGTATCCGGCTCGACCACATCGACCTCGGCGGCGGGCTGGGCATCCGCTACCGGGATGAGACGCCGCCCACGGTCGCGGCCTATCTCGCCCCGCTCCTCGAACTCTTCGGGGAACGCCCCGAGGAACTGTGCTTCGAGCCTGGACGTTCGCTCACCGGCAACGCGGGCCTGCTGTTGACCCGGATCGAATACCTGAAGCCGGGGGAAGAAAAGAATTTCGCCATCGTCGATGCGGCAATGAACGATCTTGCCCGCCCGGCGCTCTACGATGCCTGGCACGACGTGGCGGCCGTCGTCGCGCGCGACCTGCCGCCGCGGCGCTACGACATTGTCGGGCCGATCTGCGAGAGCGGCGACTTTCTCGCGCGCGAACGCAATCTCGCCGTCGAAGAAGGCGATCTGCTCGCGCTGCTGTCGGCGGGAGCCTATGGCATGAGCATGAGTTCCAATTACAACTCGCGCCCGCGCGCCGCCGAGGTCATCGTCGATGGCGAGGCCGCCCACCTCGTGCGCGAGAGAGAGACGGTGGAATCGTTGTATGCGCTGGAACGGCCGCTGGCTCAAGGATAGGCCGGGGCGTTCAGGTGGCGCTTCCGTCCGCCGCGCCCGGCGCCCGCGCCGCCTCAGCCAGGGCGCGGCTGAATGTTTCCCACACGCCCACGTCCGGAACGTGGACGCCAGCCAGGGCGCTTTGCCGCATGATGTCGAGCATCAGTTCCGAGAGCGCGAACAGCTCGCCTTTCGCCTTCACCTTCTCGTCATGGGCGCGCAGCATGGCGAGGCGCTGCTCGGAGGTGCAGTCCAGGGCCTCGCTGGCCAGGGCGCGCACCTGGACCGGATCCGCCCAATCCAGCCCCATCAGGACGCCGCGTGTCACGATCTCGTCCTCGAGTTCCAGCGCGGTACGCTCATAATGCCCAAAGCCGCTCATCGAATCCCCACTATGCCGCGGAGGCGCAAACAGTGATGTCATCAGGTTATCGTGCACTGCGTCATACCTTATCATCGCCATGTCTGCCGCGCATGTCGCTTCGGTCACACCGCTTCGCACTTGCCTTCGTCCTGGGCATATTCGCCGCCCTGGCTGCCCCCGCCGCGACGCTGCCGCCGGTCGTGGGCGTGGCGCTCGAACATGCCCGCATCCCGACGAGCGCGGTGGCGATATGGGTGCAGCCGGTGGATGCGCAACGGCCGACGCTGGCGATCAACGCCGGAGAACCGATGAACCCGGCTTCGGTGATGAAGCTCGTCACCACCTTTGCGGCGCTGGAGCAACTCGGCCCCGACCGGATCTGGAAAACGCGCATCGCCGCCAGCGGGCCGATCCGGGGCGGCGTCCTGTCCGGTGATCTTTACCTGATCGGCGACGGCGATCCCGTCCTGACCTACGAGCGCCTCTGGCGCCTGCTGCGCCGCCTGCGCATGCTGGGGCTCGACACCATCGGCGGCGACATCGTGCTCGATCGCTCCGCGCTCGTCCTGCCCGCGCACGATCCCCACGCTTTCGACGGCCGCGGACTGCGCCCGTACAACGGCGGCGGCGACGGCCTGCTGATGCACTTCAACACGCAGGAGCTGGCCCTCTTCCCCGGCAGCCGACCGCAAGACCCGGTGCGGCTGGTCGAGGAGCCCCCCCTGGCGGGCGTCGCCATCGACAACCGGATCGTGACTTCCGGCAAGGCGTGCGAACCCTGGTACCGCGACCTCGACGCCCATCTCGAAGACGGACGCCTGGTGCTCACCGGCAGCCTGCCCGCCGCTTGCGGGCCGCGCATCTGGGCCACGGCGCCGCTGGCTCCGCCCGATTTCGGCGCGGCGCTGATCCAGGCGCTTTGGCTCGAACTGGGCGGCAAAGTGCGCGGCAAGGTGCGCGACGGCGTCGCGCCCGCGGATGTGCCCACCCTGATTACCGACGAATCGCCACCGCTCGCCGAAATCGTGCGCACCATGAACAAGTGGTCGAACAATGTCATCGCCCGCCAGCTGTTGGCTCAGTTGGGCCGCGACGCGCCCGCGCCCGCCGATGCGGTGAGCGCGGGCGCCGAAGCGGCCCGCCTGCGTCTGGGCGAAGCCAACATCGACATCTCCGGACTAATGATCGACAACGGCGCCGGCCTGTCCCGCGACGCCCGCATCCGCGCGGACAGTCTGGGCACTTTACTGATCCGCGCCTGGCGCCGCCCCTGGATGCCGGAATTCGTCGCCTCGTTGCCCGTGATCGGCCGCGACGGCACCGTGCGCCGCCGCCTCGTCGACAGCCAGGCGCGCGGTTACGCCCACCTGAAGACCGGCACCATCAACGATGTGAAGGCCATCGCCGGCTACGTGCTCGACCAGTATGGCCGCCGCCATGCCCTGGTGATGATGGTCAACCACCCCGAGGCCGCCAACGCCGGCAAGGCGCAGGATGCGCTGATCGAGTGGGTATGGACGGCCGGGCCGCCGGTCAGTCCCCGGCCCGCGGCGCGCGGCGGGCGTTGATCGCCTCGCGCGTGGCGAGCGCCGCCCGCCGCGCGGCGGCGGCGAAATCCTCACCCGCGCCGGCATAGAGAATGGCGCGCGAGGAATTGATCGCCAGCCCGAAACCATCGGCGGTTTGCCCGGCGGCGACCGTGGCGGCGATCTCCCCGCCCTGCGCGCCGATCCCTGGCACGAGCAGCGGCATGTCACCGACGATGGCGCGCACGCGGGCGATCTCGTCGGGGTAAGTCGCGCCGACGACCAACGCGCAATTGCCGCCGCCGTTCCATTCGGCGGCGACGAGCCGGGCGAGCCGTTCATAGAGTTTTTCCCCGCCGATGTCGAGATTCTGTAGATCGGCCCCGCCCGGATTGGACGTGCGGCAAAGCAGGATCACGCCTTTGCCCCCCCAGGCGAGGTAAGGTTCGACCGAATCGCGTCCCATGTAGGGATTGACCGTCACCGCGTCGGCCCGGTAGCGGGCGAAAGCCTCCTCGGCGTACTGGTTGGCGGTGCTGCCGATGTCGCCGCGCTTGGCGTCGAGGATCACCGGCACGCCGGGATGGCGGGCGTGGATGTGTTCGATCAGGGCTTCGAGTTGATCCTCGGCGCGCTGCGCGGCGAAGTAGGCGATCTGCGGTTTGAAGGCGCACACGAGATCGGCGGTGGCATCCACGATGGCGCGGCAGAATTCAAGGGCCGCCCGTGGCCGCCCCGCCAGCGCGGCCGGGAAACGGGCCGGATCGGGATCCAGCCCGACGCAGAGGAGGCTGTCGCGTTCCCGCCATGCGGCCCGCAGGGTGGCGATGAAATCCATGCTGTCAGGCGCGCGCGAAATAATCGAGCGCCACGGCGGCGAAAACCGCCGTGCCCACCCAGTTGTTGAATACGAACGCCCGCCAGCACGATGCGCGCTCGCGGTGCCGGATCAGCGTGTAGATGTAAGCAGCCAGCGCGGCGGCGACAGCCATGCCGGCAAGGAACACCCAGCCCAGCCCGGCCCGCAGCCCGCCCGCGATGGTGAGCGAGAAAAACACGGCATAGCAGAGCATGACCGCGAGCACATCGAAGCGCCCGAAGGAAATCGCCGAACTGCGGATGAGTCCGAGCTTGATGTCGTCGGCGCGGTCGACCATCGCGTAGGCGGTATCGAAAGCGATGACCCAGAAAAGGTTGCCCGCGACCAGCAGCCAGGCCAGCGCCGGCACCGTGTCCTGCACGGCGGCGAATCCCATCGGGATGCCGAAGCTGAAGGCGAAGCCGAGGTAGGCTTGCGGTATGGGCAGGAACCGCTTGGTGAAGGGGTAGCTCGCGGTCAGGGCCAGCGCGACCAGCGCCAGCCAGAAGACCAGCGTGTTGAGCGCCAGGATGAGCAGGAACGCGACGAGCAGCAGGAACGCGGCGAGCCACATGGCCTCGCGCGGGCTGGCCGCGCCGGTGGCGAGCGGGCGCTGGCGGGTGCGCTCGACGTGGGCGTCGAATTCCCGGTCGGCATAATCGTTGAGGACGCATCCCGCCGAATGCATCAGGAAACTGCCGAAAGCGAAAATCAGTATCAGGTGCAGGGGCGGCAGCCCTCCGGCGGCGATCCACAATCCCCACATCGTCGGCCATAGCAGCAATGTGGTACCGGCTTGTTTGTCGAGCGTGTCGACCCGGATCAGGTGGGCATAGTACGGCAGACGGGCAACGATATTCATGGGGCGCGCGCGGTGGGGAAGAGGGTGGGCGCATTCTAAGCCATCGCGCCCATGGCGGTGGACGGCGGACGCGAGGGAGAGTTCCGCGCGGGGGGAGGGGAAAAGCCGACGGCGGGGGCGTAAGCCACCCGAAGGCGACATCAGCGTCTCATCCGGGTGGCAAAGGCGTGTTGCTACGCATGCGCACCCGCTGGACGCGCTTCGCCAAGCCATGCCGCGAAGCGGCGTCGGCTTGAATGAACCACCATGCTATTTACTGCAATTCCCGCCTTGAGCCAGGGATAAACCCTTTACAGCATTTTCGCCTTCTGCTGTTCCCACAGTCTCCAGGTTGGCGCCGCCCACAAATACACCCAACTTGATGTATTGCCGAACAAAGTAGTTGATCCCACTCTTTGTGAACAGATTGAGGACATTCGGAGAAAACTCGGACTCGGTGGAAATGGCGTGATCCTTGTCTCCGGCAACAGTCTTGTAGAAAAAGACGTTTGGCGCAGATTCACCGACGCACTCCCCATCTACCCAAATATCCTTCTTTAGCGACATGCCCGGGCCGCTGCCCCGGTAAATATAAAGTCCCGATTGTCCCTCGGGCGGAGAAGCAAAGAGCTTTGCCTGATCCGACAGCGCCTTGTCTTCCATCGGAACCGATGCGCAGCCAGAGAAAAACAAGGCAGCCATGGTAATGATCGCGGTTTTTTTGAGCATTTTTCCCTCCTGATGTCTCGAAGTATGGCACTTGGGTGAATCGTTACCTGCGGCGTCACCACAAGCGCCGACGGCACTGACACTGAAGACCTCCAGCCGCCCAAACTGCCATGGCGACCGGGACTCAGCCACGACATACTGAAGACCGAACATCAGTATGTCAAGTGAACACATCGTTTCATCCTGTTTCAGGGTAGGCGGCGCATCTGGCCATGACAGGCAAGATAGCCGTGGCTTTCTCCCAAACCGGCCGCACCCTGCGTTTCCCGGCGCGACCGCGCGCTCAGGCGCGCAGCAAGCCCTCGCGTCCGCCGAGCCAGCGCGCGAGCAGGCCATCCACGGCTTCCGGCGCGCCCGCGAGCAGTTCTTCGGCGGCCTGGCGCGCCGGCTCGATCATGTCGGCATCGGCTTCGAGGTCGGCATAACGCAGCAACGGCAGGCCGCTCTGGCGCGCGCCGACGAACTCGCCGGGGCCGCGAATGCGCAGATCCTCGCGGGCAATGGCAAAGCCGTCGCTTTGCCCGTAGATCACTTTCAGCCGCGCGCGCGCCGTCGCCGACAAGGGCTGCGCGTACATCAGCACGCAGCTCGACTGGGCCGCGCCGCGCCCGACCCGACCGCGCAACTGGTGCAACTGGGCAAGACCAAAGCGTTCGGCGTGCTCGATCACCATCAGGCTGGCGCGCGGGACGTCCACCCCGACTTCGATCACCGTCGTCGCCACCAGCACATGCAGGTCGCCAGCGGCGAAAGCGGCCATCGTCGCCGCCTTTTCCCCGCTCTTGAGACGACCATGGAGCAGACCGATCCGCAGTTCCGGCAAGGCCGCTTTCAGCGCCTCCCAGGTTTCGAGCGCGGTTTGCAGTTGCAGGGTTTCCGATTCTTCGATCAGCGGGCATACCCAGTACGCTTGCCGGCCTTCGAGGCAGGCGGCTTTCAGGCGGGCGACGATTTCCCCGCGGCGCGCGGCGGAGACCAGCCGGGTGCGAACCGGCGTGCGCCCGGGGGGCAATTCGTCGAGCACGGAGACGTCGAGGTCGGCGTAATGGGTCATTGCCAGCGTGCGCGGGATCGGCGTCGCCGACATCATCAGCATGTGGGGACGCATGCCGGTCGCGCCTTTTTCGCGCAGGGCCAGGCGTTGGCGCACGCCGAAACGGTGTTGTTCGTCGACCACCGCCAGCGCCAGGCGGGGCAGGTCGACCGGGTCTTCGATCAGGGCATGGGTACCCACCGCGAGCAGGCATTCGCCGCTGCGCAGGCGCGTGAGTCCGGCCTCGCGCTCGCGCTTCCTGCGCCCGCCAGACAACCAGACGATGTCGAGGCCGAGCGGCGCGAACCAGGCAGTCAGTTTGCGGTAATGCTGTTCGGCGAGGATTTCGGTGGGCGCCATCAGCGCCGCCTGCCAGCCGTTTTCCGCCGCCCGCAGCATGGCGCAGGCGGCAACGACGGTCTTGCCGCTGCCGACATCGCCTTGCAGCAGGCGTTGCATCGGGTGGGGCGCGGCAAGATCGGCGGCGATTTCTTCCACCGCCCGGCGCTGCGCCGCGGTGAGGCTGAATGGCAGATGCGCGTGCAGGGCGTCGGTGAGCGCCCGCAACGGTGGCAGGCTCACAGCCTCGTGGGCGCGGCGGGCGTTGTAGGCCCGGCGCAGCGATAGTTGCTGTACGAGCAGTTCTTCAAATTTGATTCTGCGCCAGGCAGGGGAGGCGCGCGCCGCGAGCGCCGCCGGCGCGGCATCGGGCGGCGGGCGATGCAGGGAATGGATCGCCTCGGCGAAGCCGGGCAATGCCAGGCGGTGACGCATTTCGGCGGGCAGCGGATCGTCGAGCGCCGTGTTTTCCAGCGCCTCCTCCACCAGTCCGCGCAATGCCGTCTGGGTCAGCCCGGCGGTCGTCGGGTAGACCGGCGTCAGCGCCCGTGGCAGCGGCTCGCCTTCTTCCACGGGCCGCAGGCGCGGATGCACCATTTCGATACCGAAAAAGCCGCCGCGCACTTCGCCGAACAGCCTGACGCGACGGCCGGGCGTCAACTGCCTTTGCAGCGACGGGTAAAAGTTGATCCAGCGCGCGACGATTTCGTCGCCGGCGGCATCGCGCAACCGGGCGAGCAACTGGCGGCGCGGCTGCGCGATTTCGCATGAAAGCGTCACGGCCTCGATTTGCGCGGTTTGGCCGGGCAGCGCCTGCGCGACCGGGGTGAGGCGGGTTTCGTCTTCGTAGCGCAGGGGCAGGTGGATGACGAGATCTTCCGGCCGGTGAATGTCGAGTTTGGCCAGTAATTCCGCCTGCCGACTTCCCCTGGCTGGCCAACCGCGCGCCGCGCTCACCTGGCCGCGTCCCCGTGCGCGGCGGAATCAGTCGTCGGTGACGATGATGGCGTCGGCCTCGACCAGGGCGCCCCTGGGCAATTCCCTGACGCCGACAGCCGCCCGCGCCGGATAGGGCGCCTCGAAATAGCGCGCCATGATTTCATTGACGCGGGCGAAATCAGCCAGGTCGGTGAGATAGAGGGTGATGCGCACGGCTTGTGACAGCGCGCCGCCGGCAGCCTCGGCCACCGCTTCCAGGTTCTCGAATACGCGGACGGCCTGCGCCTCGAACCCTTCAACCAGTTGTCCCGTTTCCGGTTCCAGGCCGATCTGGCCCGAGCAATAAACGGTATTGCCGACCTTCACGGCCTGCGAATAGGTGCCGATGGCGGCGGGAGCGGCGGAAGTGGAAACGATCTTGCGGGTCATGCCTGGATTCCGGAAGAAAAATGAAAAACGGCGACGCGGGTTCTCCGCGTCGCCGCTGCATGATACGCGCGCTTTCAGCCTCGCACGCGCAAAATGATGTCGTAGTCGAATTTGTCGATGATTTTTTGCAGGCCGCGCTGCTGTTGGGTGTTGATGAGCAGCGGCGCCATGAAATTGGCGCGCAGGCCCGCATTGGCAGGCGCGTTGTCGTCCTTGCGGACGATGACGGCGACCACGGCGTCTTCGGGACGGGAAAGGCGAAGGGATGCCACCTCATCGTCCGTGAGCGGAAATTCGTAGGTAATGCCGAGCTGTTCCGGCCCGGTGAGGGAGAACGCGATACCGGCGTCGTCCACGCTCTGGAGCAGGAACACGTTGTTGTCGCCGCCTTCCTCGTGCAGGAGCACGAAACGGCGCGAATTCTCGAATCCCGGCAGACCCGCCGGGAATTCGATCACTTTGTCATCGGATACTTCCACCGCACCCAATATCGGACTGTTGATCTTCATGTACGCCCCCCAGTTGATTGAACGATCCGCGGCGCGGGCGGGTCATTTCGCCGTCCGCCGTTTTGGTTTGCTTCCCGCTTTCGCCACGGCCTTTGCCATCCGCCGTTTCGGTTTGCCGTCCGCTTTCGCCACGGCTTTTGCGGATTTGCGCGGCGGCAGGACGATGCCGCCGGCAATGCCCTTCAGGCGGCGCTTCGCCGCCTCGGCTTCGCCTCTGCCGCGAAAGGGCCCGGCCACGACCCGCGCCTGGATGTGCATGGGCAGGCCGGAAGCCAAGGCATTGTCAAACAGGCTTTTGGCATTGTCCATGGAATCGAACACGCCCAATTGCACAAAATATCCATCGGGCAAGGGCGGCGCCGGCGTTTTCGCGGGCGTTTCCCCGACCGGCACGGCCGCGAGCGGGCTGGATGCCGGCTGGCTGGGCGCCGACTGGCTGGCCGTCGGCACGTCCGCCCCGGCGCCAGGGTCGGTCTCCGGGCCGGCTTCCGGGGGCGTCGGCATGACTTCCGGTACGACCGCGTTTTCCACCGCCTCGGAGACGAGGGTGTCGACGGACATGACGTTTTCACTGGAGGCCGCATCGAGCGCGAACATGGGATAGTCGCCGCTTTGCTCGGCGGCGGGGGGCGCTTCCGGAACGGCGTCTGCCGCAGGCGGCGGCGCGCCCCCGCCGCCGCTGTCCACCTCGATCCACAAGGCGGTCAAGAGCAGGCCCACCGCCGCCGACACGGCAAGGCCCGCGCGCGTCAGGGCGCTCCGCCGCGGGTCGGTGGGCGGCGCTATTTTCCGGCTCATGCCAGCCTGCTTCCCATCTCCCGTTGCCGCGCCCGCGCGGCAAGCGAGGTGACCAGATCGGCCTCGGCACGGGTAATGCCGCAGCGCGTGGCGATCACATCGGCCATCACCCCGCGCCGAGCCAGAGCCAGCGCCTCATCGTATTCCGGGGACACGTCCGGCTCTGTCGTCGTCATGAGCGCGGGTTCTCCCGGTCGCGCAGCCAGATGTTCCAGTTCCGCGCGCAGGGCGTCCACTTCCTGGCGCTGTATCTCGAACGCTTCCCGGATGCCGGTGATTTCCCGGCGCAGACGCTGCAATTCGAGTTCGAGCGCGAACGGGTCGGGGCGCGCCTCCGGCGCGGCGTCCCGCGCCGTGGGTGGCGGCTCGGGCGGGGCGGCGGCAAACGGCTCTTTTGCCGGGATGGGGGCGTAGCCGAACAGGTCGTCGTCCAGGCCCATCTTCATTCCGTTCTTTCCCGTTGACGACACCCTGCGTCGCCGGACGCGCTCGATGCGCAGGGCGCAGAAAAGCTGCCAGCCGCCATAAGCCAACAGCGCCACAATCAGGCCCCAGATGAGTTGCCGCATGATTTGCCCTCCATACGGACATCCGAGCGCGACATGTGTCTCAAACGTTACCCGCCGCGCTGTTTCATGATTGAATTCGCCGATGATACTTTGCGTATTCGCTCAGGACAAACAATATGGAACTTTCTTTGCCCCTTTTTCTTTTCTGGTCGAAAAAGCTGGTCTCGGCGCTGATCCTGCCGCCGCTGCTGCCGCTCATCCTCGTCTGCGTCGGGCTCGTCCTCATCCGGCGTCGCTGGCGCGGCGGCTTCCCCCTGGCCTGGCTCGGTTTCGCCGTCGGCGCGCTCACGGTCACCCCCGCCACGGTCGACCTCATGCTGGCTCCGCTCGAACCGGCGGCGCCGTTTCGCGTCGCCGACGCCGGAGATGCGCAGGCCATCGTGATCCTCGGCGGCGGGCGCATGTTCGGAGCGCCGGAATACGGCGGCGACACCGTCAGCGGGGCGACGCTCGAACGCCTGCGCTACGGCGCGCGGCTGGCGCGCGAAACCGGCCTGCCGATCCTGGTCAGCGGCGGCGCGCCCGGCGGGCGGATACCCGAGGCGGTGCTGATGAAGGCGACGCTGGAAGAGGACTTCCACACGCCCGTCTCCTGGACGGAAGAAAGCTCGCTCGATACGAACCAGAACGCCCGCAACAGCGCCGCCTTGCTCAAGGCCGCCGGCATCGGCCGCATCGTCCTCGTTACCCACGCCTTTCACATGCGGCGCGCGCAGGCGGAATTTTCGGCGCGGGGACTCACCGTGTTCGCGGCGCCGACCGCCTGGATGGGCAGCCGGCACAGCAGCGAGGTCCTGTCCTTGTTGCCGAACCCTGGCTCCGCCCATGCCGGCTGGTTCGCGCTGCACGAATGGCTGGGCCTGCTCGCCCACCGCCTGGGCCAGTAGGACGGATTCAGCGGTCGATGTCGTAGTAATAAGGCTTGACCGGCACGCGGGCGGCCTCGTAACCGCGCCGCGCCTCGGCATCCTGCGGTCTGTCCCACCACAGGGCGCGGCCCGTCTTTTGCACCTCGCGTTGCTCGGGATGGCTCTCCAGCCAGTCGCGCATGAAAATGGTGAATTCGGAGTCGTAGGGCTTGGGCATGGCGGTTCCTCATCGCGCGGTCAGGGGGGCGATACTACCATTGCGGCGGCAACGGATCGGTCGGCGAAGGGTTTGCCGCCGCGCCTTCAGCCAGGTCGCCCTTCCCAGATTTTCCGCAGCCGTTTCACCGAGACCGGCATCGGCGTTTTCAGCGCCTGCGCGTAGAGCCCCACCCGCAGTTCTTCGAGCAACCAGCGGAAGGCTTCCAGTTCGGGGTCGATGACGCCGGCGCGGCGGCGGGCGAGGGTTTCGCGTTCCCAGGGCCGCGCGAGCGATTTCCATTCCGCCATCGCATTGGCGTCGCGCGCGGGATCGTCGCGCAGTTTGTCGAGACGCTGCGCGGCGGCCTTGAGGTAGCGCGGGAAATGGGCAAGGCGTTCCCAGCCGAAAGCGCACAGGAAATCCGCCGGGAGAAGCGCGGCGAGTTGCGCGCGCACGTCGGCCACGGCATCGGGAAACGCCTTGTCGAGCGCGCCCAGGCGCTTTTGCAGCGCGGCGTTTTCCGTCGCCAGTTGCGCAACCAGGCGCATGAACTCTTGCGCCACCAGCGCGATACGGGGACGCGCGTCCCGGCAGCGCGCGGCGAAGGCTTCGGCATCGGCCGGCAGCGGTTCGCCAAGGCAGCAGCGCGCCAGCGTGGCTTCGAGCAGCCGGGACTTGAGTTCGGCTTCCGTGCCGAACCCGCGGTATTGCAAAGCCAATTCGCGCAGGCCCGGCAGGCGTTCGACGGCTTTCGTCTGATCCTTGAGCGCGAGGGCGAAAAGCCGCGCCAGGCCGCGACGGTGCACGCGCGCCGCTTCTTCGGGCGTGTCGTAGGGACGCAGCGATACGCTGTCGCCGTCGTCACGCAGCGCCGGGAAGCCGATCGTCTCGTGTCCGTCGACCGTCACTTCGAGCAATTCGGGCAGCGCGCCGAAACACCAGCCGGTCAGCCCGGCAAGCGGCGCGGCGCCGGGTGCCGTCCGCGCCGGCGAAGAGGCTTCTTCCTCTGATCCGGGCGCGGACGAGGAGCCAGGAGGGAAGGCATGGGTCGCCGCCTCGAAGCGCGCCGCGACCCGATCCTTCAGGCGCGCGCGCAATTCGCTCAACTGGCGCGACTGGCTGAGCGCGCGACCGTGCCCGTCGATGACGCGGAAATTCATGAAGCAGTGCGGCGGCAGGTTTTCCGGGCGCAGGCTCTCCAGCGGCAGCTTGAGATGGACGCGCTCCTCGATGAAGTACTGGAGCGCCTTGAGAAGCGGGCCGTCGCGGTCGAATTCGCCCGCCTCGCAAGCCTTCATGAACACCGCCGCGCTGTCGGCGAGCGGTTGCAGGCGATGGCGGATTTTTTGCGGCGCGGTTTTCATCAGCGCCACCACTTTTTCTTCCAGCAGCCCCGGCACCAGCCATTCGCAACGCCACGCCGGCACCTGGTTGAGCATTGCCAGCGGCACGGTGAGCGTGACGCCGTCGTCGGCCTCGCCCGGTTCATGGCGATAGTCGAGCCTGAGCTTTTGCCCGAGCACGGTGAGTTCGGGCGGAAACCGCTCGCTCGTCACGCCTTCGGCCTCGTGGCGCATGAGTTGTTCGCGCGTGAGATAGAGGCGTCCGGGCGCGCTTTTTTCCGCTTGCCGCCGCCAGTGCTCGAACGTGGCGAGATCGAGCGCGTCGGCGGGTATCTGGCTGTCGTAGAAGGCTTCGATCAGGGTTTCGTCGACGAGCACGTCGGGGCGGCGGGTCTTGTGCTCCAGCCGCTCGATTTCGGCCACGAGTTTGCGGTTGTGGGCAAGAAAACCCATCGCGCGCGCCGGGCCTTCGGCGATTTCGCCGGCGACCAGCCCTTCGCGGATGAACAGCTCGCGGCACAGCGCCGGGTCGACGTCGCGGTACGGCACGCCCCGGCGCGGCCAGATGGTCAGGCCGTAGAGCACGCCGCGCTCCCAGGCGCGCACGCTGCCGGCGCTCTTCGACCAGTGCGGCTCGAACACCTGCCGCCGGATCAGGTGGCCGCCGACCTCTTCCACCCATTCCGGCTCGATGCGGGCGAGACACCTGCCGAACAGGCGCGAAGTCTCAACCTGCTCGGCGGCCATGATCCATTTGCCCGCCTTCTTAGCCAGCATCGACCCCGGATGCGGCCAGAAGCGGATGCCGCGCGCGCCAAGATAGCTGCCCGCCTGCGGGCCGGCGGCCTCGTCCGTCCTGCAACCGATGTTGCCGAGCAGCCCGGCAAGCAAGGCTTTGTGAATCGCCTCGTAGTTGGCGGGGACGGTGTTCGCTTTCCAGCCGTGCTCGACGCACAGGGTATGCAATTGCGTGTGAACGTCGCGCCATTCGCGCATGCGCGGGTACGAGAGGAAATGGCGGCGGCACCACTGTTTCTGCTGGTTGCCGGATTCGTGGCGCTGCACTTCGCCCCACGCTTTCCACAGGTTCCGGTACCAGAGGAATTCGGATTGTCGATCCTGCTCCGCGCCGCGAAATTGCGCCTGTGCCTGTTCGGCCGCGCCGGGGTTTTCGCGCGGCCGTTCGCGCGGATCCTGTACCGAGAGCGCGGCGGCGATCACCAATGTTTCGGCAAGCGCGCCGCGTTCGCGGGCAGCCAGCAACATGCGCCCGATGCGGGGATCGAGCGGCAGCTTGGCCAGTTCTTGCCCGATGGGCGTCAGCGCGCGAGGAACACTGTCCTCGCGCCCGTCTTGGCCGCTTTCGTCGTCGAGCGCGCCCAGTTCGACCAGCAGGGCGTAACCATCACCGATCAGGCGCGATCCCGGCGGGTCGATGAAGGGGAAATCCTCCACTGCGCCCAGCCCGAGCGCCTTCATGCGCAGGATGACCCCGGCAAGCGAGGCGCGCAGGATTTCAGGGTCGGTATGCGCCGGGCGGCGGCTGAAATCGTCCTCGTCGTAGAGGCGAAAGCAGATGCCGTCCATCACCCGCCCGCAACGTCCGGCGCGCTGGCTGGCCGAGGCCCGCGACACCTTTTCGATCCGCAATTGTTCGACCTTGTTGCGCGGCGAATAACGCTTGATCCGGGCCAACCCGGTATCGACCACATAGCGCACGCCCGGCACGGTGAGCGAGGTTTCCGCCACGTTGGTCGCCAGCACCACCCGGCGACCGCCGGAGGGCGCGAATACCCGCGCCTGTTCCTGCGCCGACTGGCGCGCGAAAAGCGGCAGGACTTCGCTGCCGGGCAGGTGCCTGGCTTTGTGCAACGCCTCGGCGGCCTCACGAATCTCGCGCTCGCCGGGGAGGAAGACGAGCACGTCGCCGGGGCCGCAACGCTGCGCCTCGTCGACGGCATCGACCAGCGCATCGCAGAGATCGCGCCGGTTCGCCGCGCCGCCGCGCCCGTCGCCTTTCTTGCCGGCGCGCCCGGCGTCGGCATCGCCGGCGTCGTCGTCCGCCACCGGGCGATAGCGCGTCTCGATGGGATAGAGCCGCCCGGAGACCTCGATCACCGGCGCGGGATGGCCCGCCGCGTCCGCGAAATGGCGGGCGAAGCGATCGGCGTCGAGCGTCGCCGAGGTGATGATGAGTTTGAGATCGGGCCGGCGCGGCAGCAGCGTCCTGAGGTAGCCGAGGAGAAAGTCGATGTTGAGCGAGCGTTCGTGCGCCTCGTCGATGATCAGGGTGTCGTAGGCCGAAAACAGCGGATCGCCCTGTGTTTCGGCAAGCAGGATGCCATCGGTCATCAGCTTGATGTAGCTTGCCGCGCCAATCCGGTCGCTGAAACGGATCTTGTAGCCGACCGCCTGCCCGAGCTGGCTTCCCAGTTCCTGCGCGATGCGGCTGGCTGTTGCCCGCGCCGCGAGGCGGCGCGGCTGGGTGTGGCCGATCAGCCCCGCCGCGCCGCGCCCGAGCGCGAGGCAGATCTTCGGCAACTGCGTGGTCTTGCCGGAGCCGGTCTCGCCACAGACGATGAGGGTCTGGTGAGCGCCGAGCGCGGCGGCAATCTCTTCCCGGCGCCCGGAGACGGGGAGATCGGGGGGAAAGGTCGGTTTGGGGAGCGCGGCGGCGCGGGCCGCGAAGGCCGCGCGGGAGCGGGCGAGCAAGGCATCGAAATCCGCCCGCGCGGCAGCCTTCGCGGCCCGCCCGCCGCGCAGCGCGCGCCAGAGGCGGCGCAGGCGCGGGCGGTCGGCGGAAAGGGTGTCATCGAAGGTCGGCTCATCTGAACCGGCCACCAGCAGCGGTTTCGGTGAAGGACTACACATTTTCAGGGATGTGCGCGGAAACGAAACGCTCGCATTATCCCGTACATGAGGCCGGATCGCGTTCCCCAACGCGCCTCTCCACGAGATACTGAAGTCGCGGCGACGAGATACTGAAGTCGCGGGCACGCTCACCTGCGGCGATCCCCGCCAGCCATGCCAGACTGGAAAAAACCCGGAGGAACCGAACCATGACCGGCAACGTCGACAACATCGTCATCGAGCACCTGAGAGCCATCCGCGCCGACGTCGCGGATCTCAAGGAAAACGACAAAGAAATTCTCACGAGGCTTGCGAGACTGGAAATCGGGCAAGCAAACCTGCTCCGGAATATTGATTCATCGAAGAAACCGGCGCCGAACACAGCATGAGATACGACCGGCTGAAAGAGCGTATCGAAAGAATAGAAAAACGGCTCGAACTGGCCTGAACGAAAACCGGGGAAATT
>JAIRNL010000203.1 GCA_031258035.1 Azoarcus sp.
ACGGAAATGCGCGCGGGAAGCGAACTCATGGATGCCTCGCTCGTTGTCTATCACGCCGTCAAAACCGCCGCGGAACGCAATGTGTTGAGCGTCAAGCCGTTTTACGATGAATTGAAGAAACGCTTTCCGGGCACCAAGAAACGCAGCGGTGAAGACAGTCCGGAAGAGTAAGCTTCGCGCTCCGGCGCCGAGCCTCGGACATTCGACGCCGAGCATTGCGGCACGGACTTGAAAACAAACCTATGTCATTCCGCGCGAAGTCGCGGAATCCAGACGCCGCATGGATTCCGCGACTACGCGCGGAATGACAGTGAGGGGCGCTTCGCGCCCTTTGCACACAAAGACAGTCAGGGACGCTCCGCGCCCTTTGCATGCAAATACACCCATGACGCAGCCTATGCACACCCCCTGTCATTCCGCGCGAAGTCGCGGAATCCACGCGCCGTCTGGATTCCGCGACTGCGCGCGGAATGACAGTGAGGGGCGCTCCGCGCCCTTTGCACGCAAAGACAGTCAGGGACGTTCCGCGCCCTTTGCATGCAAACTGGGCTTGCTGCGTCAAACCGAACGCCAAGGAGAGGTTGGTCCGGTTCCGCCTCCGATACCGCGCCCTCGCTGCTGACGGAGATGCGGAAAACCCCCAGATCGCCGGGGCGGATGCTCTTGCCGTCTTTCAGATAGCCGGGCAACACGTCAGCCAAGCTGATGAGCACGGCGGTGATGTCCTCTGCGGCGCGTCATGGCGGCAGAAGAAGTCCGCCGGCCTTATCAACACGCTTCTTTACGAGATACTGGAGTCGCGGCGACGAGATGCTGAAGTCGCGGCGACGAGATGCTGAAGTCGCGGCGACGAGATACTGAAGTCCCGGCGACGAGATACTGAAGTCGCGGCGACGAGATACTGAAGTCGCGGCGAGGAGATACTGAAGTCGCGGCGACGAGATACTGAAGTCGCGGCGAGGAGATACTGAAGTCCCGGCGACGAGATACTGAAGTCGCGGCGACGAGATACGAGAGATTTTCCAGCGCCTCACCGCGCGCCATCCCGACCGGGCGCGACATCCGCGTTCATCCGCCGTTCCGCCGCCGCCGCGAATCTTACTGTCGCCGCGCGCCCTGGGCGGCGGGCGGGCGGGTGTTGGCCGCGTTTGCCTGCCGCGCGAAGAGTTGTTCCAGCTCCGCGCTCATCGGCAGATTCAGGTTGGCGCCGCTTGGCGGGAGGGGGTGCGTGAACCAGCGGTCGTACAGTTCCTTCATCTCTCCGGAGACGATGATGTCGACGAGCGCCTTGTCGACGCTGTTCTTCAATTGGACGTCGCCCTTGCGCATCATGATCGCGTAATGCTCGACGCTCAGGGGGGGGCCGACGATTTCGTAGGCGTTGGGGTCTCGCGCATTGGCGATCAGCCCAGCCAGCAGGTCTTCGTTCGTCATATAGGCGGCGGCCCGGCCGGTCCTGACCATCAGGAAGGAAGCGGCATGGGTCTTGCCCTCGACGACGGCGATGCGATGCCGTTCGATGTCCAGTTTTTCCTGGATCACGCTCTCGGCGGTCGTGCCTGTCGTGAAGACGATGGTTTTGTCCGCCAGGTCGTCCAGGCCCCGGATGTCGTAAGCCCTGCGGGTGAGCAGACGGACGCTGGAAATGAAATAGACGATGGAAAAATCGGCATGTTTCTGGCGTTCCGCCGTGATGGTGCTGGAGCCGCATTCCAGGTCGATCATGCCATTGCGCAGCATGGGAAGGCGTTCCCGCGCCGTGACCGCGCGGTAGATGATTTTCAGCTGCGGCATGTTGAATTCGCGCCGGATCGCCTTGACGATCCGGTCGCACAATTCCTTGGCATAGCCCGTGGGCTGGCGCGAGGAATCGAGATAGGAAAACGGGACGCTGGCGGTGCGATGCCCGATGACGATCGTGCCATTCTTCCTGGCTTTTTCCAGGGTCGTGAGCGGCGCTTCGGGGGCGCTTGCCCTTGTGGGGGCGGCATCTTCCGCGTGGGCCGTTTCCAGCGCCGACAGGGCAATGGCCAGGCTGGCGGCGAGCAGGGCGGCGTTTTTTCTCGTGCTCACAGTTGCTTGCTCCACTCGCAGGTGAAAGCGTCGCCGCCGCGATGACCCAGGGCGATTTCCTCGAAACCGTCGGCGACGCCGCGAAAGACGTTGATGAGCGCCGGATCGAAATGTCTGCCTTCGCCATCCAGGATGATGGATTTCGCCACGTCCAGCGGCATGGGGTCTTTGTAGGGGCGCGCGGAAATCAGCGCGTCGTACACGTCGGCGATGGCCATCAGCCGGCCCTGTAATGGGATGTCCTCGCCGGCGAGACCATTCGGATAGCCAGAACCGTCCCATTTTTCGTGGTGATAACCCGCGAAGCATTTGGCGTGGCTCAGGAAGCTGTGCTCCTGCGTTTCTTCCTCGATTTTCTCGATGGCTTCCACGCCGCGGGCGGCGTGCGTTTTCATGATGGCGAATTCTTCTTCCGTCAGTTTTCCCGGTTTGTTCAGGATGGTGTCGCTGATGGCGATTTTGCCCACGTCGTGAAGTTGCGCCGACGGAATCAGGAAGGCCAGATCCCATGACGACGCTTCGTCCAGATAAATGCCGTCCGCCAGCATTCGCTTGACCAGGAGGTTCAGGTAACGTTGTGTGCGCACGATATGGCCGCCGGTTTTTTTGTCGCGGAACTCGACCAGTTCGGCGACGCCGTTCAGGATGCCGAATTGCAATTTGAGGATTTTCTCGGCTTTCTGGTTGACCATTTCTTCGAGATTCCTGTTGTAGTCTTCCAGTTTCCTTTCCTGCGAGGCGATCAGGAGATGGTTGTGGATCCGTTTCAGCAGCAATGCCGCGGAAAACGGTTTGGTGACGTAGTCGATCGCGCCCAGCGAAAGCCCTTCC
This sequence comes from Azoarcus sp., assembly GCA_031258035.1. GTDB lineage: Bacteria > Pseudomonadota > Gammaproteobacteria > Burkholderiales > Rhodocyclaceae > WRNU01. Next base: position 2,905 of record JAIRNL010000203.1, read on the forward strand.
AGTTCGCTTCCCTCGTCGCTGCGCGATGTCAGGAAAATGACCGGAATCCGGCGCAGTTCCGCATCGGCCTTCAGTTTCCTGATGGCTTCGTAACCACTCATTTCCGGCATTTCGATGTCGAGAAGAATGAGGTCGGGGATGATTTTTTGCAGCAGCTCGAACATCACCGTGGCCGATGGCAGGGCGTAAATATCGTAGTGTTCGGAGAGTATGCTGCGGGCGATTTTCAGGTTGGTTATATTGTCATCGACGACCGCTACCGTTTGCCGCAATGTCGTTTTCGCGTCCATTTCTGTTCCTGTTTTCTGGTCTGACTTGGCGCATTTTTTTATTTTCGCTGCGCGAGACGTTTGCGAATCGCAGCGAACTCCATCCGATCGACCTGTTCGCGCAACCAGGCGATCAATTCTCTTTCTGTTTCGTAATTGAATTTTTCGAGCGCATCCATGGTTTCTTCCATGGCGTCGATCCTGAATCCTTCGGCGGCGGTCGCCATTTGAGCCAGCAGGGTTTCGTCGGGCGCGGGGCGGCGCGGTTTTTCGTCGGCATCCGGGTTTGCGCCGTCCGGCCAGGCGAGCAGGCGAGCCAGCAAGGCTTCGGCGGCTTCGATGAAGGCGGGATTGTGCGCAAGCACGAAGTCGAGATTGCCGGCCTTGGCCGCCATCTCCAGGGCTTCGGCCTTTCCGCCGACATCCCTGGCTTCGATGCTGTAGCTGCTGCCTTTGATGCCATGGACGGTGATCGCATAGTCCGCGAGCGTTTCCGCGTCGACGTCGCGGATCTGTTCGAGAAGGCGCGCCGTGTTCGTCACATACGACTTTATGACAGAGATGTAAACACTTTCGTCTCCGCCGAAGCGTTCGAGTCCCGTCGCCCAGTCGATTTCCTTGATTTCCGGCATGTTCGCGGTGGCGCGCGCCGTCGCGCCCGTATCGGCGGTGGAGGGCGCGTTGTCTTGCGGCGCTTCCAGGTCTTGTTCGAGTTCCTTGCGGCGCACCCATTGGCGGAGGATGGCATCCATCCTCATCATGTCTATCGGTTTGCTCAGGAATGCCTGGAAGCCGTGTTGCAGGAAGATTTCCTCGTTGCCGATGATGGCATTGGCGGTCAGGGCGATGATGGGGATGTTCCTGGCGTAGTCGCTGTCGATTTCCTCGCGGATGATGCGCGTGGCCTCCATGCCGTTCATCTCCGGCATCATGTGATCCATGAAGATGGCGTCGTACCTGACTTCGGCCGCGCGCACGAGCTCGACCGCCTCGATGCCGCTGCCGACGCAGTCGATCTGCATTCCATAAGGCTTCATGATGCCCTTGGCGACATCGAGGTTGGTCTGCACATCATCCACCACGAGTATCCTGGCATAAGGCATTTGTACCCGCGCCAGATCCTTGCCGCGAATGCGCTTGCTCTCGGAGTAGCGGAAGCCGCGCAGCGCCTCGGCCACCACCGGCCCGATCGGCGTTTCGGTGACGAGTCTCTGGCGGATGCGCACCTTGAATGTGCTGCCCTTGCCGTAGATGCTCTCGACCGTGATCGAGCCGTCCATCGCTTCCACCAGGCGTCGGGTGATGGAAAGTCCCAGCCCCGTGCCTTCGATCATGCGGTTGCTGCGGGTGTCGACCTGGTGGTAGTCGGCGAAGAGCTTGTCGATGTCTTCCTGGCGGATGCCGATTCCGGTGTCCGTGATGCTGCTCGTCAGCCAGATGTCGCTGCCGTCCCGCTCCCAGCCGATCGTCCAGTCGATGCTGCCTTCGCGCGTGTATTTGCAGGCGTTGCTCAAGAGGTTGTTGAAGATCTGCTTGACGCGCAATTCGTCGCCATTGAGCCTGCTCGGCATCGTCTCATCGACCGAGAGCCGGAAGGCGATGGGTTTGTCCGTGATCCGCAGTACGTTCAGGGTGCGCGTATCGTTGATCGTGCTCGGTACGTCGTAATCCACCGGGATGAGTTCGAATTTCCCCGATTCGATCTTGGCGATGTCGAGCAGGTCGTTGACGATGCCAAGCAGCGTCACGCCGGAGTTGTGGATTTTCTCCAGGCTGTCCTCGATTTCTTCCGGCAGCTTGCCGCCGTTCAGGGCCAGTTCGCTCAGGCCGATGATGGCGTTGAGCGGCGTGCGCATTTCGTGGCTGGTATTGGCGAGGAAAGTGCTTTTCGCCGCCGAGGCGTTTTCGGCGATGAGGGTCATTTCCCGCAGGGATTCAAAAGGCTTGGCGATGACGCCCGCGGCGAAAAACGCCACGACCACGCTGATGCCGAAGATGATGACGCCCGAGATCAGCAGTACTTTCGTGGTCTGGCCGACGGAAGTCGCCGATACCGGCGCGCTGACGCCCACTGACCAGCCATTCGAGCCGACGATGGGCCGGTAGGCGCAGATCCATTTTTCGCCGTCGTAGCTGTAATACCCTATCCCGGATTTCCCCTGGATCATGCGCGGGAAGAGGCCATCCTTGTCGTCATACAGGTGCGCGTTCTTCGCCATTTCGACGAGGTTGTCGCGTTCCCGTACCGACTTGGGACGCGAGTTGGCGACGAGGATGCCCGTCTGGTCGAGGATGAAGACGCTGCCGCTGCCGAGAATCCTGAATTCGGTCACCAGGTCGCTGATGATGAGTCCCGGCAGGGTGGAAATCAGGAGATATTGGCCTACCGGCGCGTACACCCGGATGACCAGGCCGTCGTCCTCGGCGATTTCCGTCGATGAAATGACGAATTCTCCGCGATAGGCGCGTTGAGCCAGTTCGTTGTGGGTATATGAGGCATCCGGCACGATCTCGCCATGCGCCGCGACGAGGTTGTGCTCGGCGTCGAAGAGCGCCATCGAAACGTATTGGTAATGCTGTACTTCGTTTTCCAGCAGCTTGACGGCCTTCGCGGGCGCGATGACACCCTCTTTCGCAAGGTCGCGCAGGCGGTTGCTTGCGTCACTGGCTTCGCTCTTCAGTAGCTCCAGCCGTTCCGAGGCGAGCTTGCTGGCGATGTCGCCAAGCATTTTCATGTCGTCCTCGACGATCGTTTTCATGCCGTCCCGGATGGAGAAGAGCCCCGTGCCCAGGCTCAGCGCCGTGACCGTCGTGGCGATGGCGACGATGGTAAGCAGCGCCTTGGCCCTGATCTTCAAAGTGGCAGACCTCATGATCGTCCCGCCGCCGGGAGTGAACTTCGCTTTTCATGCTGTGCGCACAGCGGTCGTGGCAGGCAGGCGACAGATGTGCTCTACCAGGGCCTCTGTTTTTCAATCACGGCAATTGTTGAATGTCAATTAGTGAAATTACGTTCGTCCGGGGGCATTCTTTACGAATGACGGGCGGTGTTGTCGTGATGTGTGGCACGAGGGGGGCATGGGACGGGGGAGATGCTGGAGCTGGTGCCAGATTTCGCACGGGCGGGCGAAACCGCGCTTCCATGCGGCATGTGAAGCCGTGCGCGCCGCCGTGTTCCACGAGCGGGCGTGAAAACGAAAGGACAAGGCGCCTGGGGGCGCCTTGTCCTTGCATGTTTTTCCTTCGTGGCCCGCCTGCCGCGCGCGGCGGTTTGTTACGGCATGTACAGGGAACCCAGGGTCGTGGAGCCTTGCGCCTGCGCCGTGTCCAGCAGCGTGTTGATGGCGCGCACATCGTTTTCGCCCAGGGTGCCGACGGCGGCTTTCAGCCGCAACTGGGCAAGCATCGTGTCATAGCGGGCGCGGGAGAGCTGCTGCAAGGTGTCGGCAAGCTGGCTCTGGGCATTGAGCACGTCGATGTTGATCCGCACGCCGACCTTGTAGCCCAGGCGGTTGGATTCGAGCGCCGAGGCCGAGGATACCTGCGCCGCTTCCAGGGCGCGCACCTGGGCCATGCCGCTGGTGACGCCGAGATAAGCTTCGCGCGCCGCCAGTGCCGCGGCGCGGCGGGCTTCTTCGAGGTCGGCGTCGGCCTTGATCCTCAGCGCCGCCGCCTCGCGCGCGCGCGACGAAACGGCGCCGCCCTGGTAGAGCGGGATGTCGAGTTGCAGGCCCACGGTGCGATTGTCGCTGCGTTCGATCGACATGGAAGGGTTGTTGTTGCGGCCATAGCTCGCCACCAGATCCAGGGTGGGCAGATGTCCGGCGCGCTCGCGCGCGAGGGTGCGCACCGCGATTTCGCGGATCAGGGTCTGTGCCTGCACGCCGAGGTCGGCTTTTTCGGCTGCATCGACCCAGGCGGAAATGTCGTTCGGCTCGGGGGGGGGAAGCGCGACGCCGGGCTTGAGTCCAGCCAGCTCTTCGGGCGTGTGCCCGATGATGCGGGCGAGCGCCTCGCGCGCCACGTCGAGCGTGTTGCGGGCGGAAATTTCCTGGGCCGAGGCCAGATCGAAGCGCGACTGGGCTTCGTGTACGTCGGTGATCGTTACCGTGCCCACCTGGAAGCTGGCGCGCGCCAGTTCGAGTTGTTCGCCCGCCGCGGCGCGCAGTTGCACGATGGCGCTGAGGGCGTCCCGTGCATTGAGCACGTCGAAATACGCTTGCGCCGCGCGCAGGATCAGCGCCTGCGTGTCCTGGATGAAAACGCTTTCGGCCAGTTCCGTCCGCAGGGCGCTTTCCCGGTATTGGTGCCAGTTCTGGGGGCGGAAAAGCGGTGCGCTGAGTTGCAGCGCGTAGCTGTTGCCGCTGTAGCGCTTGTCGGCCTCGTTGCCGGATGTGTCGCGGGTGTCGTCGTCGTTCCTGTTCGCGGCCGCGGTCGCGTTCACGGATGGCAGTAGGACGCTGCGGCCCTGCACGACTTTTTCCTGGTCGGCATCGTGTTGCGCGCGCGCCGCGGCATAGCGGGCGTCGTTGGCGAGGGCGTCGAAATAAATCTGGAGCAGGTCGGCCGCGGTGGCTGTTTCCGCCGTCAGCATGACCGCGGCGAACAGCCCGAGGCGGCCGAGGAAACGGTGGCAAGAACGGCGGGAAT
>JAIRNL010000226.1 GCA_031258035.1 Azoarcus sp.
CGTGAAACGGGGCCGCGCCGATGATAGTGAGCGCCACGCTCGTGAAAGTAGGTCATCGTCAGGCTGATTACTCCACCCAAAGCCCGGGGACGAAAGTCCTTGGGCTTTGGGCTTTGGGCTTTGGGCTTTGGGCTTTGGGCTTTGGGCAACACAAAAAACAGCACACAAAAACGAATTGATTGAAAACTCGATGTACTCATTTCAGAGGCCTTTGCTCCCCGCGTGCTGTTGCTCTTCTCAAGCTACCGTGGTTTCCAGCCAATAGCGTGCCAGTTCGACCATGCGGTTGGCGAAGCCCCATTCGTTGTCGAACCATACGAAAAGATTGATCATGCGCGGCCCGCAAGCGCGGGTCTGGCTGCCGTCGACGATGGCTGAATGTGGATCGTGGTTGAAGTCGATCGAGGCGTGCGGGGCTTCCGACCAGTCGATGATTCCGGCGCAGGGGCCATGCGCGGCCGCGCGCAGCAGGTCATTGATGTGTGCGGCGCCGATGTCTTTCTTCAGGGCAAGCACCATGTCGATGGCCGAGACGTTGTGGGTCGGCACGCGGATTGCCTTGGCTTCGACTCGTCCAGCGAGCTCGGGCAGGAGGCGTTCGACGCCGCGCGCCAGTCCCGTCGTTACCGGGATGATCGACTGCATCGCTGAGCGGGTGAGGGCGAGTTCCCTGTGGTTGTAGCCGTCGATGAGCGGTTGGTCGTTCATCGCCGAGTGCAGGGTGGTGAGCAATACCCGTTCAAGGCCAAATTCGCGCTGTAGCAGGGCGAGTACGGGGATGACGGCATTGGTCGTACATGAGGCGGCGGAAACCAGCCTGGCTTGCGGGTCGAGTCCGGCGTGGGCGACGCCATGCACGATGGTGGCGTCGACATCGTGCGCATGTGCGCCGGGATTGGAGAGCAGCAGGCGCGGACAACCGGCGTTGATGAAGCGTTGCAACTGCGCGCGTTCGCCGTAACGGCCCGAACATTCGACGAGAAGATCTGGCTGGAACGTATGCCAGTCAGTGCTTTCAGGCGTGTTGCCATGGCTGACGGCAATCGGGCGGCCATTGAGGATGAGTGTCTCGCCGTCAATGGCGACCTGGCCTGGAAAACGCCCATGTGTGGAATCGAATCGGGTGAGATGGGCGATGCTGGCGAGGTCGGCCGGTTCGTTGATCGCCACGACGTGGAGGTGCCCGGAAAGCCCGGCTTCGTGGATGGCGCGCACAAAACAGCGGCCGATGCGACCATAGCCGTTGACCGCGATGCGGAACGTGGGGGAGGGCACGGAATGAAGCGGGGCCAAAACTGCCTCCAGAAGCCGGCGCGGCGGAAGAGCCGGATTCTACCGGCTTCCTTCCTGCGCCGGTTTTTCGGTGAAATAGGCGATGGCGAGCGCGCACAAGGCGAGCACGACATAAGCGCCGACAAGCGGGGAAACGCTGCCATTGAACATGTGACCGATGGCGAGGCCGACCAGGGCGCTGCCGACGGTGGAAACAAAGCCGATCATCGACGAGGCGGTGCCGGCAATGTGCCCCATCGGTTCCATGGCCATGGCGTTGAGGTTGGCGGCGAGGATGCCGAAAGTGAATACGCTTGCGCCTTGCAGCAGCATGAAGATGAGCAGGCTTTCGCGTCCGGCGAGGGCGAATCCGAGGTGAAAAATGTTGATGACGGCGATTGCCGTCAGCCCGGCCATGCCCAACCGTCGCATGCCGAAGCGATGCACGAGGCGCGAATTGATGAATGCAGCCAGCCCGGTGGTGAGTGCGATGAGGGCGAAGAGCACGGTGAAACTGCGTCTGGCGTCGAATACTTCGACGAAAATCTGCTGCGCTGAGTAAATGAAGCCCATGTGAGCGCCGACGACGAGCGCGAGCGCCACGGCGTAGCCGATGCAACGGCGGGTCGTCACGGTCTGGCGATAGGCGCCGTAGAGCGCGCGCGGGGCGAGCGGCAGGCGGTGCTCGGGGGGCAGTGTCTCCGGCAATTTCCTGATCGTCCACCATAGTGTCGCCCCGCCCGCCACGACCAGCAGACCGAACACCCAGTGCCAGTCCGGTGCAGCCAGCAGGGTGATCTGTCCCACCGAGGGCGCGAGCACGGGAACGATCATGAAAACCATCATCGCCAGCGACATGACTTTCACCATCTGCGCCCCGGCATAACAGTCGCGGGCGAGGGATGTCGCCATGACCCGTGGTGCCCCGGCGCCGACGCCTTGCAGGACACGCGCCGCGAGCAGGGTGGCGAAAGAGTCCGCGATTGTCGCCAGGACGCCTGCGGCGATATACAGGATGAGGCCGCCGATGAGCACCGGTCGTCGCCCGTGACAGTCGGCGAGCGGCCCGTAAAAAAGCTGCGATATCCCGGTGCCGACCAGGAAGGATGCAATCACCGCTTGCGCCTGATTGGGGGTGGCGAGCTGGAAATCGGCATGAAGCTGCGGCAGCGCCGGCAACATGATGTCGATCGACATCGCGTTGAGCGCCATGCAGGCGGCAATGAAAGCGACGAACTCACCGAAAGCCATCGCCGGGCGCGGGCTGGGGGGCATGGCAGGCTGACCGTGATGGAAAAGCGTGAGTTCCCGGAACTCACGCTTTTGTTGGCTCCTCGACCTGGGCTCGAACCAGGGACCTGCGGATTAACAGTCCGTCGCTCTACCGACTGAGCTATCGAGGAATTGGATGAATCGGGCTTCGCGGAGGGCGAAAATCTCTGTGAAACCTGGCTCCCCGACCTGGGCTCGAACCAGGGACCTGCGGATTAACAGTCCGTCGCTCTACCAGCTGAGCTATCGGGGAATAGAGGCGCGCATTCTAGTTAGGATGCGGCCTGTCGTCAAGGAAGCCTTGTCGCGGTCATGCACCCGGGTACCCGGGGAGGGACGGATCCGGGCCCGTGGAACGGTGGGTGGGAATACAGTTTGGCGAAGTCGAGGGGCGCGGTCAGACAAACGGATCGACGACGCGCAACCGCCCTTCCAGCAGAAGGCCATGGTGCATGTCTTCGGAGTAGAGCGTATCGCACCCGGCGTGGAGCGCGGCGGCGGCGATGAGGGCATCGTAGAACTGTAGCTGGTAGCGCCCGGCGAGCTGCCGGGCGGTGTCGTGGGTTTCTTCGGTAAGCGGTTCAACTGGACATTGCGTGCGAATGGTTTTCAGGAAACGTCCGATTTGCACCCAGGTGTAACGGTATTTTCGGCGCATGACGTTGGATATTTCGTTCAATACCTGCACGCTGATGGAACAGTGTGCATGCAGGACGGTCTGGGCCACCGCGGCCTTCCGGGTGTCTTCGGAAAGCAGGTAGAGCGGTATGTTGCTGTCGGCGAAACCGCGCGGTCTGGCTACGGTGTAGACCGCCATGCTGTCGGAAACCTTTCCTGGCTTAGCGGCGGGCATTGGCCTCTTCCCGGTCGAATCTGAAATCGACGGGTAGCAGGGGCATTTCTGCCCGGAGTTTCTGTACGGCGGCATCGAAATCGTGTCTGGGAGACGCCTTTTTCCTCACCTCGATTTCCACTTCTTCCCCTTCGCGCAAGTCCATTGCCTTGACGAGCGAGGCAGGTAGGCGCACAGCCAGCGAATTTCCCCATTTTGCGACGTGCATGATGGTCCCTCCGGATGGATATACAGCACGCCGAATTGTAGATCAATTTTTCTCTTTGCGATGGTCGATCACCCGCACTGCCTTGCCCATCGAGCGCTCGACCGCACCGGTGGGATGGATCTTGACTTCGCAACTGATGCCGATGAAGTCCTTGATGTCTTTCCTCACCTTGGCGGAGACGCGATCCATGTAATCTTGCCCCTTGGCGTAGAGCGGCGGGCTGGCTTCGACGTTGATGCGCAGCGCGTCGAGATGGCCTTCGCGGAAGACTTCGAGCTGGTAGAAGGGCGAGAGCGTTTCGGTGCGCATCAGGATGGCTTCGACCTGGGTCGGGAAGACATTGACGCCGCGGATGATGAGCATGTCATCGGAGCGGCCCGTGACGCGGCTCATTCGCACATGCGTGCGTCCGCACTTGCAGGGCGCATCGTCCAGCACCGCGATGTCGCGGGTGCGGAAACGCATCATGGGGAAGGCTTCACGGGTGAGCGAGGTGATGACGATTTCGCCCTTTTCGCCCGGCGGCAACGGCTCGCCCGTGTCGACGTCCACGCATTCGATGAGAAAGTGGTCTTCCCAGATGTGCAGCCCCTTCTTGGCAGCCAGGCATTCGACACCGACACCCGGCCCCATGATTTCGGTGAGGCCGTAGATGTCGAGCGCGTCGATGCCCATGCGCGATTCGAGTTCGTAGCGCATTTCCTCGCTCCACGGTTCCGCGCCGAAGATGCCGACCCGCAAGGGCAGTTTGCGGATGTCGATGTTGAGCTTGTCGGCTTCCTCTGCGATGTTGAGCGCGTAAGAGGGCGTACAGCTCAGGGCGTTGGGAGCGAGGTCGGTGAGCAGCATCACCTGCTTTTGCGTCTGGCCGCCGGACATGGGAATGACCGTGACCCCGAAGGCCTCCGCCGAGCCGTGCAAGCCCATGCCACCGGTGAAAAGGCCGTAGCCGTAGGCATTGTGCAGCCGGTCGCCGGGCACGAGCCCCGCCGCGCCCAGGCAGCGCGCACCGAGTTCCCCCCAGTTGGCGACATCGCGTCGCGTGTAGCCGACCACCACGGGCTTGCCCGAAGTGCCGGAAGAGGCATGCACCCGCGCGACTTGGTCGGGCGGTACGGCGAACATGCCGTAGGGGTAATTGTCGCGCAGTTGCTCTTTCTTGGTGAAAGGCAGCAGCTTGACATCAGCCAGCGTCTGGATGTGATGCGGCTTGATTTCCAGCTCATCCATCGCTTCGCGGTAGAACTTCACGGTTTCATAGCAGCGTGCCACCATGGCCTGGAGACGGCGCAGTTGCAGGGCTTTCAGCTTTTCGCGTGGGAGCGTTTCATTGTCGATGTCGAAGATCATGTTTCACCAAAGCCTCAGGGGACGGAAAATACGGCATTCTAGTGGCGGGTAAGGCGAACAGGCGATTGCCGCAAACCCGAACAGCTGGCTTGTCGGGTGAACATTTTGGCGGCGACGGGACGGTGATCGAGGTGTGGACCAGCACAGGCGTTCCGCGCGCTTCCGGTCAGGGGGCACGAAAGCCGGGGGGCGGCCCGTCTGCTTGTGTACGCCGTCTCGTCACCCACGACAGCAGCGTGCCGAAAAGGATGGCGGCGGTCACGGTGGCGGCGACCGCCGCCTGCCAGAAGCCGGCCGCGCCTTGCGGGACGGGGGCATGGAACGCGAGCCAGTAACCGAACCCCAGCCCCAGTCCCCAGAAGCAGCCGAGGTGGATGAGCAGCGGGACGAAGCTGATTTTGTAAGCGCGCAACGCGAAACAGGCGACGGTCTGCACGGCGTCGAAGAATTGGTAGAGCGCGATATAGAAGGCGAGGCCGATGGCGACTTCCACCACCAGGATGTCGCTGGTAGCCAGCCAGGCGATGGCCTCGCGCAGCCACAGCAGCGCGGAGGCCATGACGAGGGAACATACGCAGGCGATCTTTATGCCGGCGAGGGCGAAATTGCGCGCCAGTGCCTCATTTTTCGCGCCGATCGCTTGCGCCACCTGCGCCGCGGTGGCGATTGCCAGCGATAGCGGCAGCATGTAGACGAGCGCGGAAAGATTGGCGGCGATGCGGTGCCCGCTCACCGCTTCAGCCCCGAGCCGGGCGATAAAGATCGCCATCAGTGTGAAAGAGCTGATTTCGATCAGAAAAGAGAAACCGATCGGTATGCCGAGCCGGAGCAATTCCTTTTGCGCTGCCCAGCGCGGGCGCTCCCGGCGCGCGAAGATATGGAACGGGGCGAAGCGTGGGCTTTTCAGTAACAGCCAGAAGCACAGCCCCAGGCTGATCCAACTGACGATCACCTGCGAGAGTGCCGCGCCGGCCGCGCCCAGTGCCGGCAGGCTCATGTGGCCGCCGACCAGGGCGCCCGCCAGCAAGGCATGGCAGAAAGTTTCCAGAAAAGCGATGACCATGAGCGGGCGCGGTTGTCCCAGGGCGTTGGCGGCGGCATGGAAAGCGCGGTAGCCGAGCGAGGCGGGCAGAGCCAGGGCGAGCAGGCGCATGTAATTCACGGTGATGGCTTCGACATCTGCTTCGAGCCGCGCCGGGGCAATCAGCCAGCGCGGCTCCGCGAGCAGGGCCGCGCCGCCGAGGGAGAGCCAGGCCGCAAGCCACAGTCCCTGCCGTATGTCCGAGCCGATCCGTTCCCGCTCTCCGGCGCCGTAGTGCTGGCCGGTGATGGGCGCGAGCGCCTGCAATACGCCGCCGAGGCTCAAAGCCAGCGTGGCATACAGCCCGGAACCGACCGCGACGGCAGCCAGATGCTGGGTGGAATAGCGCCCGACGATCAAAGTGTCGGCGACCATCATGCCGATGGACACCATCTGCGCCACCAGCACCGGCCAGGCATTTTTGAGGATAACGCGAATGGAATTCGGGGTTATTGGATGCATCGGGGAGCGGGCTGCCAGACAGGGTCGGTATTATTTGATGACCGCGAGGGGGGTGGCAAGTTACCATCTGCCTTGTTTGTTTTTTTGCCCCATGGCGGCTGGGCTGCGGGGCGGCGAAATTTTTCCTTTATTCCGACTGTCTGCGAGACTGCCTGTTCATGTTTGCTGCTTTCATATGGGTTTATTTCTCCTTCAATTTCGCACTCATCATGCGCCTGTACTGCGCCTTGCGCGGCCCTGGCATGTCGCGCGCGCGGCGCGTCGGCATCTGCCTGCCCGTGGTCGCCCTGGCGCTGGCTTTTCCCGCCTCCCGCCTGATAGAAGGCAATGGCTTTGGGGTAAAAGCCCTGACCTTTGTTGGCACTTTCAGCCTCTCGATCATGCTCCATGCCGTGCTGGTGTGGGCGCTGGTCGATGTTTTCCGGCTTTTCAACCGTTGTTTCCATTGGCTCGTCATCGCGCCGGCGCAACGGGTGCAATGGCGGCACCGATGCTGCGCGGGCATTGCCGGCGCGGCGCTGTTGTTGTCCTGCGCCGGTTTTATCAATACCCAGTACCCAATGGTGCGCGAGGTGAAATTGCCCGCGCCCGCCGACACCGCGCCGCTACGGATCGTCCTGGTGTCGGATGTCCATCTCGGGCGTCTGGCTTCGCCGGAATTCTTTGCTGGCGTGGTCGACCAGATCGTGCCGCTTTCCCCCGATCTCGTCCTGTTCGCGGGCGACATCCTCGAATACGATTTCGACCCCGCGGATGCCGGGGCGCTCGCCGCCGCCCTGCAACGCCTCAAACCTCGGCTGGGCATCTGGAGCGTGACCGGCAACCATGAATATATCGGCGGGCGGGGGGGGCTGAGCAGGTCGCTGCTGCGGCAAATCGGCATGGGCCTGCTCGTCGACCAATGGGCGGCGGTGGGGGAGGCGCCCGGCGAAAAACTCCTGCTGATCGGCCGCGACGACCTCTCCGCCGGGTATACAACCGGCCACCCGCGGAAAGCCCTGCGCGAGATCATCGCCGACGCCCCCGAAGACGGACGCCTGAAAATCCTGCTCGACCACCAGCCTTTCCGCCTGGAAGAAGCGGAGGCGGCGGGTATCTACCTACAGGTTTCCGGTCATACCCACAACGGCCAGCTTTTCCCCGTCAACTGGCTCGTTGCCATGCTGTTCGAGAACGCTCACGGGCATTCCGTGCGCGGTGGGACGCATTATTGGGTGACTTCCGGTGTCGGTACCTGGGGGCCGCGGGTGCGCACTTCGGGGCGCGCGGAAATCGTGCAGATCGACCTGGTGCCGCAGGCGCAATGACACGCCCGCGCGCCGATCATTCCGCTGGGGTTTCCGGGCCGCTGGCGGGCGCGTACCCGGAAGTGAGCGCCGCGATCGCGGTGAGGAAGGCTTCTTTCACCTGCTCTTCGTCACAGCCCATCAGCACGGCGTCTTCGAGCGCCTCTTGCGCGCATTGGCATAGCTCATCGAGATTTTCCTGCATCACCTTCAATTTCTCGGTACAGGAAATTACCCCGCCGTCGGGCCGCCGCCAGGGATTCTGGGGTGTGCCGTAGGGAGCAGGAGGGGGGGGGGAAGAGCGTTCGGAAGGCATGGCGGCGGAGATTTCAGAGCGTTTCTTGTTCGGCCCCGGGAGCGGGACGCCTCTGTTTGCTCAGGCAACGAACGGATTCCTGACCTGTACCATGCCAAACACCTGGCCGTGGTTCATGTCTTCGCTGATCAGGATACGTGCTCCCATGCGTTGCGCCGCGCAGAGGATGGCGGCGTCCCAGTGGCTCAAGAGGTAACGTTCGCGCAGTTGCAAGGCTTCGAGCACCAGTACGGCATCCATGGCCTGGACCGGGCGTCGCCGAGCCAGGGATTCGACCATCCGGCGCGGCGCATCCGGCGGCAGACCGTGGCGCGGCAGGCGGGCATTGGCGTAAAACTCCATCAACACCTGGGTGGAAAGCCCCCAATCCCCGCGCGCCATCCAGCGTCGGGCAATGTCCCGCTTGCCGGCGTGATTGGCGGCTTGCGATGTGGCGTAGATCAGGATATTGGTGTCGAGAAAATAAAGAGGCGTCATCTATATTCCGCCGGAGGTTCCTGAACAGAACCGCTGAATTCGCGCATGAGCGTGCGATCATTGGCCTGATCTCGCCCCAGGAACGGCGCCTCGCCCCAGTGGCTCCCCGCCACGAGGGCGTCAAGCTCAGCCAGCAATGTGTCCTCCGAGTCAGGATGCGGCGCATCGGGAGCGGAAAAGGCGGGAACGGGGGATGGCGCGGAAACAGCAGCGTCGGCAGCCGCCAAGGTTTCCAGCGTATACATCAGTTCGCCTTGCAGCGAGCGATGATGACGCGCCGCCAACGTCCGCAGACGTGCCGCCAACTCGTCGGGAACCTGCTTGATTGTCAGCGTAACGGGCATGGGATACTCCAAAATAAAACCATGGTGGTTCCATGTTGGGACATGACGGCGCAAAAAGCAAACCTCGACTCAATATCGGTAATGCGTCGCCCTGTACGGCCCTTCGAGCGGCGCGCCGATGGTGACGACCTGCTCCGGGGTGAGCGAGATCGGATGCGCGCGATTTTCAATAGTCGGCGGCGGCAACGAAGATGTGTCGGCAGAGGCAGCGGCGATCTTGCCGGCGATTGGTTTGGTTGACCTGAGTTCTGCATCAGCTTGTCAGTTCCTCAAGCGTGCTGACGACCTTGAAGCACACTTGCTCGAAATTCCTGAAATGCCGTTTGCCGCATTCGATGCGCAGGTCTTCGATCGGTCGCAACAAGTCGAGCCGCACGTGACCGCCAGTCCCGGTCTTCTTCGTTTCCGCCACGAAATAGAGCGTCGTATCGTTACGGTAAGCCAGCGCCCAGTCGGGGTTGTACGGCCCGACGGGAGTGTCGATTCGGAACCAGCGCGGCAGCTTGATGTAGAACAGCACATCCTTGTTGCTCTCGCAGGCCTGCGCGAAGGCGCGTTCCGGTCCGGAATTGGCGTCGATGATGATGTGTGAGAACAAGGTTTTTTCCTGTTTCTCAACGGTCCGGACATTGGCCGAAAACACCTCCATCAGATCGTCGTTCTCGAAGCGGCGCATTTCGTAGCACACATTGTCCAGCTTCGTGTACTTCACGCCGCTGCCTTCCGAGCCGTCGCCGTAGACCAGAAAATCGCGCTTGACCGCGTTGATGATCTCCGACGCATGGTCGATGAACGCCTGCGGGTTATTTACCGCTTCACTCACGCGGCCCGATTCAATCAGGATGCACGCCACGGTGGATTTGGAAAGCCCGGTCTTGGCCTGCACCTGACCGACGAAGTCCGGCATCACGTATTTCGCTTCCACGCTCTGCGTGCGATACCCGACTTGCTTGCCAACCACCCCCTCCACGCCGATGGCAATCTCCGCGCGGGTCAGCGCTACCTTGGGCCGCTCGATGGTCGGCATCTTCGATTGGACGCGGCTGGCTGCCTTGACGATCAGTTCGCTGGTCTTGTAATCCACGCTGTAGCGCGTGCGCGCCTGAATCCGCTTCCACAGCGCCAGGAATTGCGAATCGGTGTCGTATCCTTTCCGCAGACGCACCGTCACCTTGTCGCGCTCGTTTTTTACCATCTCGCGCTTGAACCGCACCCCCGCTTCGACCATTTCCGTCTGCAACTGGCTGGCAAAGTCTTCGTAGCTCTCGTTGGCGATCACGGTCAGCTGGTTGATGGCCGGATCGCGCACCCGCTCGCCGTCCTGATTCACAGCCAGACGCAGACCGCGCCCGATCTCCTGACGCTTCTTGATTTCGGAACTGGACTCGGCCAGCGTGCAAATCTGGAACACGTTCGGGTTGTCCCAGCCTTCGCGCAAGGCGGAGTGGCTGAAGATGAAGGCCAACGGCTCGTCCAGGCCCAGCAGACGCTCCTTGTCGCGCATGATCAGCTCGAAAGCCCCCGCCTCGGCATCGGCCTTGGTCTTGCCCGTCAGCGTTTCGAAAGGCGACACGGCGCGCTTGTCCTGCGAGAAGTAGCCGTTGTGCGCCGCCGCCGCATCGGCGGTCATGACGCTCTCGAACTCCGCTCTGGCTTGATACCGCGCATAGATTTCCTCGAACCACTGCGCGAACTTGCCTTTGGATGTGCTGCCGTCCTCCTCATATACGCGGTAATTCGATACCCGGTCGATGAAGAAAACCGACAGCACTTTGACGCCCATCGGGTGCAGCTTCCTCGCCTTCTCGAAATGGCGGCGTACCGCAGCCTCGATCTGCATGCGCAGGATGGCGTCGGTCAACGCGCCATGCGGATGCCCCAGCGCCACGCGCACGTCGTTGGCGAAGGTGACGAAGCCCTCGCCCGCGTCGATTTCGTTGACGATGAACCCATCACGATAGATTTCGCGCTTGTTGGAGAACTTCTCGCCATAGAGATCGTCGCCGTTCTTCACTGTCACCGACTTCTTGGCCGGCCCGCCGGCCTGGTTCCCCCAGATCGTGAGCCTGGCTGATACGCTGCGCTTGCCGGTCTTGAAGCCTTCCACTTCCACGTAAGCCTGGTTGGCATCCTTCAGTTCGACCACCGAATCCACGCCGATCTGCTTGACCAGTCCCAGTTCATACGCGCGCACCGGGTCAAGCGAATAGATCAGGTTGTAGGCGTTGCGGTGGGTGGCCGAGTAGCGCAGCGCGCACAGCGGGTTGAGCCGCGCAATGGCCTGCTTGCGAATGTCGGTTTCCAGGTTCTGCGGCTCGTCCAGGATCACAATGGGTTGCGTGGCCTGGATGAACTCGATGGGCCTCATCCCGGTCTCGCGCACCCGGTTGATGATGTTGCCCTTGCTCTTTTTCCTGGTTTTCCCGCCCCTGCCGTCATCGTCCGCCTCGCTGGAATCCTTGGCGAAGGCGTCGATGTTGATGACCAGGATCTGGATCGCGTCGGACAGGGCGAAGTTGCGAAGCTGGTTCACCCTGCCCGAGTCGTACACCATGAACTCCATCCGCTCATGATCGTAGAGCGTCTGGAAGTGTTGGCGCGTAAGCTTCAGGTTGGACAGCACGCCCTCGCGGATCGCCACTGAAGGCACCACGATCACGAACTTCTTGAAACCGTAGGTCCTGGACAGTTCGTGGATGGTGCGCAGGTAAACGTAGGTCTTGCCAGTGCCCGTCTCCATCTCCACTGTGAAATTGGGGAAGGCGCCGACAGGCGCGCCGTCATCCAGCATCATCGTTGCCAGGGCGTCCGACGGTTCGATCCCGTTTTCCGCCTGCACGGCGCGCAGGTTGGCCCGCCACTGCGCATCGTCGATCACGCGCCGGTTGGCGATGCCGGTTTCGGTCAGCACCAGGCTGGAGAGCGCATCGTCCCGCATGACTGACGTTTGTGACGCATCCGGCTGCCCGGCGAACAGCGCCGTCACGGCGCGGATCGCGTCGAGCTGGTAGTCCTGATTGGCATCGAATTGCAGCTTCATGGGCGCCCCCTCACACGCAGGTGAAGCGGATGCCCGCGTCACGGCACTGCAAATCCAGATTGGTCTTGAGCATGTCCGAGTCGTTGAACACGCCGTCGATGGCGATGATCTCGCGGGGCTTCATCTCCAACAGTGGCACGATCATCTCCTGGGTGAAGGACTCCAGCACGAACAGCATCTGACGACCGTGGATGGCGAAGACCTTGCCGCCCGTCACCTCCAGCGTTTCGATGAGCGTGGTCAGTTCCTGGCCGAACTTCAGCAGCAGTTCGTAAAGCATGTCCTCGACGGCTGCGCCTTCCTTTTCGGACTTGGCGAACAGTTGAATCTGCTCGGCCAGTTGCTCACCCGTATCAATCTCATCGCCGCGCCATTGTTTGAAGTTGGAGGGGGCGAGAAGAAAGGATCTAAAACCAACGGCTTTCGGACACTCGCTGACCAAATCGGCGGATTCCTGTGTGCGTGCTATGACCTTCCGAATCCGATCACGCGCGATGTCGGCAATGGTTGCATAACCCGCTTTGGCGGCTTCACTGCCTGGAGCAACCAATTCCGGGATCTGCACAAGAACCGCTTTTCGCACCACCCCATTTCGAGCATTGAGGCGCACAATTGCATCAAAACTTGACGCAGAACCCGCGAAGAAATCAACAAAGATGTCCTGATCCCCAAGAACTTGTTCTGCGATCTGAGCGATAAGCCCTGATGGCTTCGGGAATGGGAACACCTCCGAACCGAATAGCTCCCTGACCTCCTGTGTTCCGTCCGCAGTATGGATGCCATCAATAATGGAGCGGAACGCAATGAACTCAGACTGCATCTCCTTCCGAAATTTCTTTTCACGCGGACGACCATCATCCCTTTCAGGGAAAAGGACACGCCCATCCCCGGTCATCTCTATCATTCTCTCCTCAGAATATCTCCAACCCGTCGCAGGATTGGGTGGGAATATCCGACCCGTTTTTGGTTCGACAATTTCGTAGTGGAGGTTTGGGCGTTGGTCTTTTGTCGCCAAGCCCAATATGCTTCGACTCATCCAAGGACCACGAGGATCGTTGTCTGGATTGGAGAATTTGGATTCATCGCGCTCTATTCCGCGTAACGAAAATTCAGTGGTGCGCGAGTAGGCAATCAAATACTCGTGATCGGTCGAGACATTTGTCACTGCACGGGTATCTGTGAACTGGCGGGCCTTCCATACGAATTGCGCTACAAAGTTCTCTTCCCCGAAAATTTCGTTCATCAGACAACGCAGGTTGTGCACCTCGTTGTCGTCGCACGACACGAAGATCACCCCATCCTCGCGCAGCAGGTTGCGCGCGATGTACAGGCGCGGCAGCATCATCGACAGCCAGTTGCTGTGGTAATGGCCGCTTTCCTTGCTGTTCTTGCGGAAGAAGCCTTCGCGCATCAGCGTGCCGTCGTCGGCCAGGTCGTTGATACGCCGCAGGTAGTCTTCCTTGCTTTCCTGGAAGCGGTCGGGGTAGATGAAACTGTCCGAGCCGGTGTTGTAGGGCGGGTCGATGTAGATCAGCTTGACCTTGCCGAAATAGGCTTTCTGCAAGATCTTGAGTACTTCCAGATTCTCGCCCTCGATGAAGACGTGTTGCGCCTCGTCGAAATTCACCGACTTGCCGCGCTCGGGCCGCAGCGTTGCCATGGATGGCGCTTGCAAGACCTTGTAGGCGTCGCGTTTGCCCGCCCAGTTGAGCGCGTAGCGTTCTCCGCCTTCGATGATGGCGGTTTCGCCCAGCGCCCGTTTGAGGGCGGCCAGGTCGAGCCTGCCTTCGGAGAAAGCCTCGGGAATGAGCGCAGCCAGCTGGGCCCGGCGTTCATCGGCGGGGTTGGGCAATGCGACCGGACCGGCATGGGGGGATGGATCGCTCATATGCTTTCCTCTATGGCTTTCTTCTGTGTTGTCGGTAAAACCGGCGTCAAAGGCATGTTTTTCGCCTCGGGACGCCGGTTGCCTGGTTTGGCGCGGGCAGACGGTCGCTCAATATCGATAATGCTCCGCCTTGTACGGCCCTTCGACCGGCACGTCGATGTAAGCGGCCTGTTCCGGGGTGAGCGAGGTCAGGTGCGCGCCGATTTTTTTCAGATGCAGGCGCGCCACCATCTCGTCCAGCTTCTTGGGCAGGGTGTAGACGCCGACCGGATAATCCGCCGTCCGGGCAAACAGCTCGATCTGCGCCAGCGTCTGGTTGGCGAAAGAGTTGCTCATCACGAAACTGGGGTGGCCGGTGGCGCAGCCGAGATTCACCAGTCGCCCTTCGGCGAGCAGGATAAGGCGCTTGCCGTCCGGGAAAATGACGTGATCGACCTGTGGCTTGATGTTTTCCCACGGGTACTGCTTGAGGCTCGCCACGTCGATCTCGGAGTCGAAGTGGCCGATATTGCAAACGATACTGTTCATCTTCATCGCCCGCATGTGCGCATGGGTGATGACCTTGAGGTTGCCGGTGGTGGTGACGAAGATGTCGCCGAGGGCGGCGGCTTCGTCCATGTTCACGACGCGATAGCCTTCCATCGCGGCTTGCAGGGCGCAGATGGGGTCGATCTCGGTGATCCAGACCGTCGCGCCGAGGCCGCGCAGGGACTGGGCGCAACCCTTGCCGACATCGCCGTAGCCGAGGATGACGGCGATCTTGCCGGCGATCATCACGTCGGTGGCGCGCTTGATGCCGTCGACGAGCGATTCCCGGCAGCCGTAGAGGTTGTCGAATTTGGATTTCGTGACCGAGTCGTTTACGTTGATGGCGGGGAACCTGAGTTCGCCCCTGGCGTGCATCTGGTAGAGGCGATGCACGCCGGTGGTGGTCTCCTCGGTGACGCCCTTGATGCGGGTGGCGCGAGTCGAGTACCAGTCCGGCGCGGTTTTCAGTTTTTCGCGGATGGCGGCGAAGAGGACGGTTTCTTCCTCGCTCCCCGGATGATCGAGGACGGAAATATCCTGTTCCGCCTTTGCGCCCAGATGCAGGAGAAGGGTGGCGTCGCCGCCATCGTCCAGGATCATGTTCGAGAAATCGCCGTCCGGCCACTCGAAAATGCGGTGGGTGTAGCGCCAGTAATCTTCCAGGCTCTCGCCCTTGACCGCGAATACGGGCACGCCCCTGGCTGCAATGGCGGCCGCGGCGTGATCCTGGGTGGAAAAGATATTGCAGGAGGCCCAGCGCACCCGCGCGCCCAGGGCGATGAGCGTTTCGATCAACACCGCCGTCTGGATGGTCATGTGCAGCGACCCGGTGATGCGTGCCCCTTGCAGGGGCCGGCTTTTGGCGAATTCCTCGCGGATGGCCATCAGGCCCGGCATTTCGGTTTCGGCGATGGCGATTTCCTTGCGGCCCCACTCGGTAAGAGTGGGATCGGCAATGGCGTAATCATTCAGGGATGCGGACATGGCGGAACTCCTTCGGATCCATGGCCGGAAACGGTGATGGGGAAAGCGCGCGACGCGCCCGTCGTTCCGCCTCCGGCAGGGTTGTCGGGGCGAGCGCCGTTGAAACCGGGATGCCGCCGGCTGCCGGCAGCGGCTTCCGAGCCTGGGATCGGGGAAATCTCGCAACGCTCCTCGGAAGGCGGTTGATTATAAAGGGGGGCGATATCCGGCTCAACGGTGGATTCACGGAATCGGGGGGCCTTTTTCTCGTATCAGCGCCGGGACTTGCGCCGCGCAACAGGTTTCTTCGCGGCCCGTGGCGTGGCTTTCGCTTTACCGACGGCGTGTGGGCGGGACTTGGCCCTGGTTTTGCCGGATACGGATGTCTTCGCCTTGACCGTGCCTCGTCCGCCCGCCTTGACCGTGCCCCGTCCGCCTGCCCTGGTCTTGGCGAAGCCGCGTCGTGGCGTTTTGGCTTTCCCCTTGCGCGCCTTGGGAAGTGGTTCGATGCGCACGCCGGAGCGCGTGGCGGCGCGGGCGCTGGCGGGCAGCAATGCGCTGACAGCCAGCGCGTCGTCGGGATCGACGTCCTTGCCGGGCACGAGCAGGCTGTAACCGGGGGGCGGCAGGCTGCGCTCGAGCAGGCCGTTGATCTGGAGCAATTGAGCCAGGGGGAGACCGTAGCGGCTGGCTATGCCGCCCAGCGTTTCGCCGCGGGCGAGCGTGTAGCTTCGCCAACCCTTGCCGGATTGCCGGAAGTCGTCCAGTTGGGCGCTGAAGCCAGGTTCCCGGTCGGACGGGACGACCAGGGTCTGGCCCGGCTCCGTGATGGCCGGGCGGTTGTAGCCGGGGTTGTAGGCGAGGAATTCTTCGAGCGGCACGCCGGCATAGCGGGCTGCCGTGGCGAGGTCGATGCCGACCGGCGCCTCGACGGTGGCGAGGAGCTGTTCGTTGGCGACGTAGGGCAGTTCGATGTCGAAAAGCTCGGGTTGGGCGACGATGTTCTTGAGCGCCTGGAGTTTGGGCAGGTAATCGCGCGTTTCAGCGGGCAGGCGGAGGGCGCTGAACTCGGTGGAACGCCCGATGGCGCGGTTGCGCTCCACTTCCCGGCCGATGGCGTTTTCGCCCCGGTTGTAGGAGGCGAGAGCCAGGTGCCAGTCGCCGTGCCGCTCGTAGATGTCTTCGAGGTAATCGAGCGCGGCGTTGGTGGAGGCGATCACGTCGCGGCGCTCGTCGACCCAGCGGTTCTGGGTGAGGTTGTAATTCTGTCCGGTCGAAGGGATGAACTGCCACAGGCCCGAGGCGCGCGCGCGCGAGTAGGCGTGCGGATTGAAGCTGCTTTCCACCATCGGCAGAAGGGCGAGTTCGGCCGGCATGCCGCGCCGCTCGATTTCACCGACGATGTAATAAAGATAGCGCGCGCCGCGGCTGAACATGCGATTCAGGTATTCTGGGCGGTTGAGATACGAAAATTGCAGATCGAGCACCCGATCGCCGGTAATGTCGGGAATACGGAAACCGCGACGGATGCGATCCCATATGTCATTTGGCGGGCGGATGAGATCGACAGTGAGAACCCGCTTCGGGGCGCGGTCGATATCGACGACGGCGCGCGCGCCGGGAAATGTGGCGCGGGGGCCCGCGGGGGCGCTGGCTACGGCGGTGGGGCCGTCCGTTTCCCCATGTGCGCGTGCCGGATGCGCGAATAGAGCCAGAGCCAGCGCCGAAAGGAAAAGCGATGAAGGGGGGATGAAATCAGGATAAACTTTTGTCATCTTGGCCGCCGGGAAAATAGCGCGAGTCTAATCGTCATCACAGCGAAGCGTCAAACGGTATCGTTAAATACAAAACAACATTTGCTCCAGGTTCTTGGTAGCATTGCCAAAGTGTCTGCGGCTTTTGCCCTTTTCTTTGGCGCCGGCAGGAAATCAGCGGCGGTACCCGGGCGAGTCGGGACAGCGTTGCATTCTGTTCGGTCATGGGTTGCCAGGAAAGGATGATGTCATGCGAGGGCCATTGTGGCGATGAAGGTTCTGGTTGTCGAAGATACCGTTACCAGCGCCACGGTGGTGTGTAGCTGGTTGACCAACATGGGACTGACCGCCTTGCACGCGGGCAGCGGGGAGGCCGGGCTGGAAATGTTCGGCCGCGAGCGCCCGGATCTGATCCTGCTGGACATCATCATGCCGGGGATGGACGGCTTCGAGGTGGCGCGCCGGATTCGCGCCCTGGAAAAAGAAGTGTGGACGCCGATCATCTTCCTGACCGCCCGCGCCGACGAAAACGACCTGAAGCGCGCGATCGAAGTCGGCGGCGACGACTATCTCATCAAGCCGGTTTCCGAAGTCGTGCTGAAGGCCAAGATCAGTGCCATGCGCCGGATGGCGCAGATGCGCGACTCGCTGCGCCGGGTCAAGAGCAAGCTCGAAAAGGCCAATCGGGAGTTGCAGCGCCTGTCCGCGATCGACGGTCTCACCGGCATCGCCAACCGGCGTTGCTTCGACGAGACACTGCTGCGCGAATGGCGGCGCTGTTCGCGCTCGGAGTTGCCCTTGTCGCTGCTGGTGCTCGATGTCGATCTGTTCAAGCTGTTCAATGACCACTATGGGCATCAGATGGGCGACGAATGTCTCAAGATCGTGGCCCATACCCTGGAAGAAACCACGCAGCGCCCGAACGATCTGGTGACGCGCTACGGCGGTGAGGAATTTGCCGCGATCCTGCCCGAGACCGATGCCGAGGGGGCGCTGGCGGTGGGCGAGGCGATGCGCGTCCGGATCGAGGGATTGCGGATCGACCATGCCTGGTCGTCCGTCGCGCAGGTGGTGACGATCAGCGTCGGCGTGGCCTGTGTCATCCCGCCCCGCGACAGCGAGGCGGGCATCCCCGCCCTGATCAAGGCCGCCGATGACGCCCTCTACCGCGCCAAGGAGGCCGGGCGCAACCAGGTCAAGGCATCCGAGGGCGTCATCCGGGTAGCCGGGCCTGGCTTGGCGAATATCGGCGCGTTGCAGCTCCGGCTCTGAGACGGGCCTTTTCAGAACACGTCTTTCCACGCCCGCAGGGCGGCAAGGCATGCCCGCGCTCCGGACGGGCGGACGCCGTCGTGGGCGGCGAGGCTGGCGATGATTTCCGCCTCGCCGGTGCGCAGGAAAGGATTGATCGCCCGCTCGATGGCGATCGTGCTCGGCAGCGTTGGCTCGCCCTGGGCGCGCAGTGCCTCGCAGCGCGCGGCGTAGCGGTCACGGACGGCGTTTTCCGGTTCGACGGCGCGGGAGAAGGCGAGATTGGCGAGCGTGTATTCGTGGGCGCAATAGACTCTGGTGTCGTCGTCGAGCCGGGCGAGGCGAGCCAGCGCGCGTTCGAGATCGGCCGGGCTGCCTTCAAAAAGGCGTCCGCAGCCAGCCGAGAACAGCGCGTCGCCGCAAAACAGCATGCCATGGCCGAAATAGGCGACGTGCCCGCGCGTATGGGCGGCCACTTCCAGCACCTGCAAGTCGAGCCTGGGCGCGGCAATGGCAATGCGGTCGCCGTCTTCCACCGGGCGATTCACGCCGGCGATGTTTTCCTTGCGCGGGCCGTAGACCAGGGCCGATGGATGGCGGGCGATGATTTCCCCGACGCCGCCGGTATGGTCGGCATGGTGATGCGTGAGGAGGATGGCGACGGGCGTGAGCGCCGCCTTGCGCAGCGCGGCGAGCGCCGGCGCGGCTTCGCCCGGATCGACGAGCACGGCATGATGGCCGTCGTCGATCAGCCAGAGGTAATTATCGCGGGCGAAAGGGAGCGGGGTGACTGCGATCCTGGGCATGGCGGGAGGAATCCGGTACGTGGATGAGGTGAAATGATGCCCTATTCCCGTTATCATGGCGGGCCGTCACTGCCGTTTTCGTCATAACATTGTCATGATCGCTGAACCGAACCCGCCGCCCGGCCCGGGGGCGTGGTTGCAAACCCCGCTTGGCGATTATTTCGCCGCGTGGGAGCGGGCGCGACTCGACGCCATGCTGGCTGACATTTTCGGCTACAACGCGCTCCAACTCGGGCTTTCGGATCTGGATTTGCTGCGGGCCAACCGCATGCCGCTGCATGTTTGCGTCACGCGCGCGCCGCTGGCTGGTTGCGACGCATCCGCCCCGCAGGGCGCCAGGACGGTCGTGCTGGCTGATGAAACCGCGCTGCCGTTCGCCAGTTCCAGTCTGGATCTGGTGGTGCTTGCCCATGTGCTCGAATTTTCCGCCTCGCCGCACCACGTCCTGCGCGAAGTGGAGCGCGTGCTGGTGGCCGAGGGCAACGTCGTGATCTGTGGTTTCAACCCGTACAGCCTGTGGGGCTGGCGTCGGCGTTTCTCGCGCGCGCGCGGACAGTGGCCGTGGTGCGGGCAATATCTTTCCGCGCCGCGCGTGCGCGACTGGTTGATCCTGCTCGGTTTCGAGGTGCAATCGAATCGGTTCGGCTGCTATGCGCCGGCAGTGGGCAGTTCCGAATGGCTGGCTCGCTGGAAATGGCTCGACCGCATCGGCCAGCGGTGGTGGCCGGTGTGCGGGGCGGCCTGGATGATGCACGGCATCAAGCGTGTGGCGGGCGCGCGCCTGATCCAGCCGAACTGGCGGGAGAAGCGGGCCCGCGCCAAGAATTTATCCCCCGTTGCCCGCAAGTTGGGCGATCTTGGCAAGGAAGCCGAAGAAACATGGAAATCGTAGATATTTATACCGATGGCGCATGCAGCGGCAACCCCGGCCCCGGCGGCTGGGGCGCGATCCTGCGCTGCGGCGCGCACGAGAAGGAAATCTGGGGCGGCGAGCCGCAGACCACCAACAATCGCATGGAAATTCTCGCGGTGATCCGCGCCCTCGAACAACTCAAGCGCGAGGCAGCCGTGAGGGTGCACACCGACAGCCAATATGTGCAGAAAGGCATCTCGGAGTGGATCCACGGCTGGAAAGCGCGCGGTTGGATGACGGCGGGCAAGACGCCGGTGAAAAACGCCGATCTCTGGCGGGCGCTCGACGAAATCGCCATGCGCCACAAGGTCGAATGGCTCTGGGTCAAGGGGCATGCGGGGCATGCCGGGAACGAGAGGGCCGACGCCTTGGCTCGTCGCGGCGTCGAAGCGGCGCGCGGCAAGGGCGAAGCCCATGCCGGATGAAACCTCTCGCCCCGCGTTTCAGTGGAGGTGGCGCGGAATCTGCCCGGCTTCGGCCTCGGGCATTTCGGCGTGCACGATTTCGCCTTCCGGCGAGGGGTAGAGCGGCGCGCCGCAATCGTCGCAGTATTCGAGCGGGAAGCGGTGTTCGAGCACCTTGACCGCGCCGACGCCGCATTCGCGCAGCACGGCCTCGATTTCGGCGGGCACATCGACCGCCTCGTCCTCGGCGCCCAGAAGCGGCCAGACGACGCCATGGACGACGTCGTCATCGTCGGAGAGGGTGAAGCCGATCCGGTATTCCTCGATCTGATCGTCCCAGAACGGCGCGATGATCGCGCGCAGTTTGACCACCGGCACGTCGAGCGAGGTGACGAGGAAGGCCACCGAGGCACGTACCGAATAGGAGCGGCTGGTTTTGTCCGCGGCGCGGCAAGCGGCGAAATAGGATTCGGGCAGTACGAATTCGAGCGCGCAGCCGGGCAGGAGCGGCGCAAGGCAACCGCCGCCCTGTCCGCGCCATTGCTCCAGCGCCTCGGCGCGGCTGCCGTCGGTTTCCTGCCAGCGGAAGACGGCGCCGCCGCGCGGCACCGCGACCGCAGCCAGCAGATAGCGGGTGTCGGAAAGAAACTGCGTCGTCTCCGGCATCTCGTCGGTGTCGACGTGCAGATCCTTGCTTTCGAGCGCGGCGCGTCCCAGACGCGCGGCGAAGCTGGCTGTGGCGCAATAGCCCTGGGGCAGTTGGTCGGGGCTGTAGAGAAAGTCAGCCAGCGCGACGCGGGCCTCCTGGGCGAGAACATGGGCGCACAGATGCACGCGCAGGTTGGTGAGGGTTGCGGCGGGCAGGGCGCGGGCGGGAATGCGGAAGCGCGACCAGGCCAGCACCGGCGCGGCGAGAAATACGACGTCGTGGTCGCTGTCCCCGGCGGGCGATTCGGTGCGCGATTCGATGGCGTCAGCCAGTTCGTCGTAACCGGGACTGCCGCGGTTGAATGCCTGGTCGAGCGCGGTATCGAGGGTGTCTTCGTCGTCGTGAGCCAGTGCCGCATCGACTGCCGTGGCGAGCCGGTTTTCCCAGTAACGGTCTTCGATCCTGCAGCAGGATTCAGCCAGACCGCCCGCCAGCCACAGGAGTTCTTCGGCATGGCGGCCAATGCCGCCGCGACGCTTGCTGCGCGGTCTTTTCATATTGGGTTCCATCCGGAAAAACGGCGCATTGTAGCGCAGCCTGCCGGGCCTGCCCCGACGGGGCCGAAGAAATGTGTGGGGCGCAAGCAATCTGCCCGGCGTCGTCGCGCGTGATCCGTCCTGTTCCAGCGTGTATGCCGGGGAGGCGTGGAGATGAAGCGGACAGGGCAACACGCTACATTCTGTTACGCGGAAAGAGTTGCAAAAAACCCTGGATTGCTAATAATTTGCGTTAAACCTTCTTTTCGAGGAGGCGAGGGGGTCGGCGGCGTCGCGTACACGCGTACAACACGCCGCCGACCCTTTATACAACCCGCGTCGGCCCGCGCTGTCATGGCGGGTGGTCTTTGCCGGGGCACTTTGAAGAGTCCCCCCCGCGCCGAAAGCGACGCCCAGGAGAACACGATGAAACTACCGGACTGGCTCAGTTCCAACCCGGCAATGCGGCACCGGATCAACATTGGCCTGCGTACCGGGCTCGCCGCCTTCGGCGGTTACGGCCTGGCGCTGCTCGCCGCGGCGGCATTTGCGGCGGGGCTGCCGTTCGAGGCCCGGCCCGACGCTGTTTCGCTGGCTATCATGCTCGCCTTCGTCTTGCACCTGATCGCCATCATCTGGGCTTTCGCCGCGGCCAGCGTGACGCGCGCCGTGGCGGGGATGGCGATTCCGGCGGCGCTTTTCGGCCTGTGGCTGTCGCTGCTTCGGTAAGGGGAATCGCCATGACATTCGATCAACCGCGCCCCTTGCGCCAGTCGATGAGCTGGTTGCACACCTGGTCCGGGTTGTTATTGGGCTGGTTGCTGTTTGCCATTTTCGTGACCGGCACCCTGG
The DNA here is from genome assembly GCA_031258035.1 of Azoarcus sp. Lineage (GTDB taxonomy): Bacteria > Pseudomonadota > Gammaproteobacteria > Burkholderiales > Rhodocyclaceae > WRNU01. The sequence goes on from JAIRNL010000226.1 coordinate 22,506, forward strand.
CTTATTTCCGCAACGAGATCACTTTCTGGATGCAGCCGGAACTGCACCGCGCGCGGCCCGTGCCGACGGAGGAGATCGCTTTCGGTCGCGCCCTCGCCCTGCTCGCGCGCGAAGCGCCCGACGCACAACAATGGTCGATTACCCTGCCCGGTTCGCGCAATCCGACGCTCGGATTGGGCTGGCAATCCCCGACGGCGGAAAACCGCCAGTCCGCTCCCGGCGCCTCGCGCGGCGAGGGCGACGCCCGCCAGGAAAACCGTCGCCGCGAACGGGGCGCGGAGGGCGGGCGACCAACGGAAAGCGGACGCCCGTCGCTGGATTCGTCGGCGGAAAGCCGTCCGCCCTCTGCCGGTACGGCGCGTGAGCGCCCGGACAGGGGAGAGGCGCGCGGCGAGGACGATGCTCGTCGGGAAAACCGCCGCCGCGAGCGGGGCGCGGAAGGCGCGCGGTCTCCGGACGCCGGATCGCAATCGGAAGCCGGGCCCCAACAGCAGCGACCGGAGGCACAGCGCCAGGGCGCCGGGCCGCAGCGCCAGCAAGGCGGCGGCGGTGGCGGTGGTGGCGGCGGGCGCGGCCCGCGCCTCGTGCTCGATCCGGAAAGCGGCGAGATACTCAGTGCCCGCCCCACCGCGGGTGGCAATTTTCTCTACCGCTTTCATTTCGAGCTTTACGGCATCGACCGCATCTGGGCGCGCTGGATCGTCGGCATCGCCACGATGTTCATGTTCGTGGCGCTGATAAGCGGCGTCATCGTCCATCGCCGGATTTTCAAGGACTTTTTCACTTTCCGCCCCGGCAAGGGCAAACGCTCGTGGCTGGACGCGCACAATGCCAGCAGCGTGCTTTCGCTGCCGTTTCATCTCATCATCACGTTTTCCGGGCTGGTGCTGTTCGGCAACATGCTGGTGCCCACCGCGTTCCAGAGCGCCTATCCGGGCGGCGCCGACGGATACCGGGAAGCGATGCGCGCGCGCATGGCCCCGTCGGCCATGCCGCAGCCCTCGGGCGAGCGCGCGCCGCTGACCGATCTGGCTGCGCTCGTCTCGGCGGCGCAAGAGAACTGGGGCGGCGAGCGGGTGGGGAGCATTACCATCACCCATCCCGGCGACCGCAATGCGGTGGTCGAATTGCGCCAGATGGACTATCCCGGCCTCACGGGCGGGCGCAACATTCCGAGCCTGCGCTTCAATGGCGCGACAGGCGAGCCGCTTGCCGCGCCCGTCCCGCGCGAGACGAGCGTGGTGCAGGCGATCGGCAGCGTGCTCAACCTGTTGCACCGGGGGTTCTTCGCCACGCCGACGCCGCGCTGGTTGTTGTTTCTCTCCGGCATCGGCGGTTCGCTGATGATAGCCAGCGGGCTGGTCATGTGGTCGGTCGCGCGCGCCCGGAAATCGTCCGAGCCGGCGCGCACGCCCTGGGGGCATCGCCTGGTCGAGGTACTGAACATCGCCGCCATTGCCGGTCTCATGGTCGCCATCGCCGTCCATTTCTGGGCCAATCGCCTGATTCCCGCCGATTTGCCCGGGCGCGCCGATTGGGAGATCTACGCCTTTTTCATCGCCTGGGCCGCGATGTTCGCGCATGCCATCCTGCGCCCCCCCAAGGCGGCGTGGGTCGAGCAGCTCGCCGGCGCGGGCGTGCTGTCCGCGCTGCTGCCGCTCGTCAATGCGGCCACGGGCGGCCTCGCGCTGCCGGGCAGCATCGGCCATGGGCTGGGACTGCTCGCCGGCTTCGATCTTTGCGCGCTGGTCATGGGAGCGGGACTGCTTTTTTCCGCCTATAAAGTCGCTCGCCACACGCCGCGCCTGCGCGTTGCCTCGCCCCGGACTGGAGAAGGAACCGACCCCGGGCCGGCGGCGCCCGATGGCTCTTTATCCGAAACCGTTGAGGAGAAAGCGGCATGAGCCTCTTGTGCCTTGTATTGAGTTTTTGGGGATTCGCGGCGATCAGCGCCAGCATGGATCGGCACGCCAAGGAGATTTTTTCCGCGCCCGGCTCGCCGCGCGCGCGCCGCCTGCGCCTGGCGGCCGGTTACGTCCTGCTGGCTCTGGCTCTGCCCCCGGCCATTGCCGCGCACGGCCTCTCCATCGGCATCGCCGTCTGGTTCGGGGTTCTCGCCCTGGCTTCCACCGCGCTCGCGCTGTTGCTGAGCTGGCGACCGCGAATCCTGCGCTGGGCCTTGCGCTGAGACCGGCGCGGGCGGTTTTCAGCGCACCAGCGATACCCCGACCCGGATTTGCGGGTGGCGCGACTCGTTGTATTCGAGCAGCGTCTGCCCGTAACCGTTGAAATACTGCACGTGGAAAAAAGTGCCGACGCCCGAAAAAATGCTCGTCCGCAGCGGGTAGGAAAGGTCGAGCTGGGTGCTGCCGACGCCGGCGGTGCCGCGGCGCAGGATCGCGGTGAGCATCAGGGCGGAATCGCGCCCGATGCGCAGCCCGAGCTGACCGTAACCGCGATAGCGGGCGATGTCGCGGTTGTCGCTCTTGTCCATGTAATGCAGGACTTTTGGCTCGATGCCGATGTAGGTTTTGCCGTCGGGCAGGTGATAGCGCAGGTCGGCGCGCGCGAACCAGGTGTCGATGCTGCGCGACTCCGCCCCGTCCCGGCCGTTGGATTCATGCTCGTAGCCGGCAGCCAAAGCCAGGGAGTCGCCCAGGGGCGGGTTGATGGCTTTCCACTGGAAGAACAGCGAGGGGCGGAAACTGGTGTCGCGGAACGGCTTGGATTCGGATTCGAGATCCCACAGCGAAGTCTGGGTGAACGCGAAATAAAGCCCCTGGATCACCGGCAGGTTCCGGGAGATCACGCTGCGGGTGTCGAACAGGCGGTAGCGAAAGCTGAGTTGGTAGCGCGCCGATTTCGGGTGCTTGCCGCCGAGCACGATGTACAGGGGCTCGTGGAAGCCCAGCGGCGTCGGTTCCACCACGGTATCCGCGGCGGTGGCGGGGGCGATGATGTCGGAATCGGCGACGGCCGCCGCCATGGCGGCCTGCGCCTGCCGGCCCTCGGGCACCGGGGTCGCCGGCGCGGCTTCGAGCAACAGGCGGGCGCTGTCGGCCTCGGGCAGCGTCAGCGCGACCACGCCCTGGATTTCCAGCGGCCATTGCCCGAAATAACGTTGCCGTGACGCGGCGGGAGCGCCCATTGCCGTCAGTTCCGTCGCCACGTGCGGCCCGTCGCCGGGCAGTTCGATCAGGGCGGGCAGGCGGTGCGGCCAGCCCTTTTCGCCCGGCTCGCCGATGACGATGACCTCGAAAGTCTGTCCGGGCATGACCTTGGGCGTGGGCGCGGCCAGCAACCAGTCCGCCGCGCGCGCGGGCGCTGTCGCGGCGACAGCCAGCAGCAGCGCCAGAAGTGCGGCGCGCGGGCCGCGATCCGGTTGGGGGTTTCGCATGGTTTTCATCCTGGAATGCTGGAAGATGCCAATCGTAAGCATCCCTGGGCCGTCTTGGGAGGCCCTGGACGACCCAGGGCGCTCTTTTCTCGTCATTGCGACCGGGATCGATTTCCAGCGTGTAAAAACAAGCTCTTCGTCACTGAGAATCGCTGGCTTGCCCGCTTGCGGAATCGGCCGTGACCGTAAGCCATGGAATTGGCTGGGCCACGAGGGTTCAATGAAGCCGCAGGGAGTGGATTTCGGCTTCGGAAAGACCTGTGATGATCTGGATGGTCTTGACGGAAAGATTTTCGGCCAGCGCCTTGCGGGCCAAGGCCAGTCGCTCTTCTTCACGGCCTTCTTCCAAACCTTCTTCCCGGCCTTCTTCCCGGCCTTCTTCCCGGCCTTCTTCCCAGCCGATCCGTTTCAGTTGTTCCGCAATCGTCACCATTTTCTCCTTGTACTCGTCGGGCGACAGGTGGATCAGCCGTTCGGTGAATCCCCTGGGGTCGACCGTGTTGCCCGTTTGTAGCAGGTAATTCAGCAAGGTTTCCAGTTGTTCGTCGGTGGCGCTGGCGATCCGCAGCAGACAGGAGAGCGGTTCCAGCAGTTCAGCCAGGTCTCGCTGCCAGATGTGTTTCTGCACCAGTTCGAGCAGTGCGATCCGCTTGTGCCGCAGTATCTCATCGTCGGGAATTGCCGTCACGTCGACCAGGGGGAAAGGGTTGCCGTAGAGCGCGCGCGCCGCCTCGGCGTCGGCGAAGTTCTCCAGCCAGTCGGTGCCGTGGGGGTAGGGACGAACCTGCCCATGGTAGAACAGGAGGGGGATGACCAGCGGCAGTTTTTTGGGGCCCCGGCCCTTGTTCTTGTCGAGATGGGCTTGCATGGCGAGGAGGCAGTAGCGCATGAGGCGAAAGGCCATCAGCGGGTCGGGCGTGCTCTGGTGCTCGATGAGGCAGTAAATGTAGCCGTCGCCCCGCGTGGTCCCGAGCGAGTAGAGGATGTCGGAGCAGGCGGTGCGCAGGGCCGGTTCGATGAAGGAGCCGGATTCCAGCCGCAGGGTGGCGAGGTCGCAGAGCGCGCGCAGGGAAGCGGGCAAATGGATGTCAAGGAAATCCCGCGCCGTTTCGGGGTGGCCGAGGAATTTCCTGAAAAGCGCGTCGTGCGGCGTCGTCGGGCGGGACATGGGCTTTCGTGCCGGGGGGCGATGAAGGAAGGATCATGCCAACACGCCATGCTTTTGGCAAGGCCGCGTCGATGCGGCACAGGAGGTAAGTTATCCCACGTCGCTTCTCGCCTCGGCCCGGCGCGCGCCGGGGTGGGGCATAATCGAGCCCGTTTCGTTGGCGAGGTCGATCATGCCCGAGTCTTTGGCCGTATTGCTTCAATATCTGTTGCCCAAGCGGGCGCTCACATACCTGGCTGGCAAGTTCGCGTCCTGGCGCGGCGGCGCGCTCACGACGGCGGCGATTTCGGCCTTCGCGCGCCATTACCGCGTCGCCATGGGCGAGGCCGCCGTGCCCGACCTGAACGCCTATGCCAGTTTCAACGATTTTTTCACCCGCGCCCTGCGTCCGGGGCTGCGACCGCTGGCCGATGCCGATCTCGTCTGCCCGGTCGACGGGGCGATCAGCGAGTTCGGCGCCATCATGGGCGGACAGATTTTCCAGGCCAAGGGACATCGCTATTCCACCCTCGCCCTCGTCGGCGGCGATGCCGAACTGGCCGCGCGCTTCGAGAACGGCAGCTTCGCCACCCTTTACCTGGGGCCGGGCGATTATCACCGCATCCACATGCCCCGCGCCGGGCGCCTCAGCCGCATGATCCATGTGCCGGGCAGCCTGTTTTCGGTCAATCCGGTCATGGCCCGCCGGGTGCCGGGACTGTTCGCCCGCAACGAGCGGGTCGTGTGCATTTTCGAGTCGGCGGCGGGGCCGTTCGCGCTCGTGCTGGTCGGCGCGACGATCGTCGGCAGCGTGGCGACCGTCTGGCATGGCGTGGTGACGCCGCCGCGCCATCGCCGCATGAGCATCTGGAACTACGACGATGCGGGCCCCGAACTGGCTCAGGGCGCGGAGATGGGACGTTTCATGCTCGGTTCGACCGTGGTGGCGCTGTTTGCCCGCCCGGAAGTGTCTTTCTCCCCGGCGTGGGAGCCGGGCGGCCCGGTGCGCATGGGCGAAGCGATGGGCAACTTCGGCGCAACCTGACGCGGTCGCGCGCGATGAAGCCAGCACCTGTCGCCCTCGATGCGTTCGCCTGCCCGCTCGATGGCATCGCGCTGATCGAGGCTTCCGCCGGCACCGGCAAGACCTGGAACATCTGCGCCCTTTACCTGCGGCAGTTGCTCGAAAAGGCGCTGCCGGTCGGCCGCCTGCTGGTGGTGACTTTTACCCGCGCCGCCACGGCCGAGCTTGCCGCCCGCATCCGGGAGCGCATCGTCGCCGCCTTGCGGGCGCTCGACGGCGTCGACCCCGGCGACGATCCTTTCGTCCCCGCCCTGATCGCCGCCGCGCGCGCCGCCGGCGTGGATGCGTCCGAGGCGCGCCGGCGCCTGCAAAACGCCCTGGCCGCGTTCGATGAGTCCGCCATCTTCACGATCCACGGCTTCAGCCAACGCGCCCTGGCTGATGCGCCGTTCACGGCGGGGCTGCCCCATGCGCTCGAAGTGGGCGAGGACGACAGCGATCTGCGCCTCGAAGTGACGCAGGATTTCTGGCGGCGCGACGTTGCGGCCGTCGATGCGGCGCTGGCTGCCCATCTGCTGGCTTGCCGCGACAGCCCGGAGCGTTGGGCGCAATGGCTCGGGCAAGCGCAGGCCCGCCCCCTGGCTCAGGCGCGATGGGACGAAGAAAGCGCGGACGAAGCCGGCCCGCTATCGGCGGCGCTCGTCGCCGCCTACGACGAAGCCCGTCGGCTCTGGCGCGATGTCGACGCCATCCGGCAGGCGTTCGAGACCGCCGACGGACTCCACAAGGGAACCTACAAACCCACGGCGCTCGACGCCGCCTTCCGGCAATGGTCGGCATGGCTGGCTTCGGGCGACGCGCTCGCCGCCCCCGAGGCGGACGACAAACGCCGCCTGCTCGGCATCGACACCCTCGCGGCCAGGACGAACAAAGGCCATGCCACGCCCGCGCACCCCTTCTTTGCCGCCGCGCAAAACCTGCTCGACGCGCGCCGGCGGCTCGACGAAGCACTGGCTGCGGCGCGCCTGCGGCTGCTGCGCCGCTTCATCGAAGAGGCCGGCGCCGAATTGCGCCGCCGCAAACAGCGCGAACGCCGTCTCGCCTTCGACGACATCCTGTGGAACATGCACGACGCCCTTGCCTGCGGGCGGCACCCGGGGCTTGCCGCCGCCCTGCATGCGCGCTACCCGGTGGCGCTGATCGACGAGTTCCAGGACACCGACCCGCTGCAACTGGCGATCTTCCGGCGCATCTATGCCAGCGAAGGCCGCCATGGCGACCTTTTCCTCGTCGGCGACCCCAAGCAGGCGATCTACAGCTTCCGCGGGGCCGACCTCCAGACCTATCTCGGCGCGCGCGCCCTGGCTGATGCGTACTACACGCTGGACACCAATCGCCGCTCGGCCCCGGCGCTGGTTTCGGCCTGCAACGCCCTGTTCGGCGGCAACAGCGAAGCATTCATGGCGGCGGGGCTGGACTTTCGGCCCGTGCGCCCCCATGCGCCGACGCAATGCCTGGACGACCGGACGCCCTCGGGCGGCGAGGCCGCCCTGCGGCTGTGGCGCATCCCGCGCGACGAACGCGACCACGAAGATGGCGCCGCCGCCGGCGGCGAACGCCTGAACCGCCAACAAGCGTTCGAGCGCGCCGCCGCCGCCGCCGCCGCCGAAATCGCCCGCCTGCTCGCGGCGGGCGGGCGAGGCGAAATCCGCATCGGCGAGCGGGCGCTGGCGCCGGACGACATCGCGGTGCTGGTACGCACGCACAAGGAAGGCGCGCGCATGAAAGCGGCCCTGGCTCGCCATGGCGTGGGCAGCGTCGAACTGTCGCAGAGCAGCGTATTCGATTCGCGCGAAGCCGAAGAACTGGAGCGGGTCTTGCTGGCGATTGCCGATCCGGCGCGCGAGCGCCTGCTCAAAGCCGCGCTGGCGACGGTGCTGATGGGATGGGATGCCGCCGCGCTGGCTCGGCTGGCTGACGACGACGACGGCGTCGTCGGGCAATTCGGACGCTTCGCCGGCTGGCTCGACGATTGGACGCGGCGCGGCTTCGCCTTCATGCTGTGGCGCTGGATGGACGATGCCGGCGTGGCCGCCCGCCTGCTCGCCCGCGACGACGGCGAGCGCCGACTCACCAACCTCCTGCACCTGGCCGAACTCCTGCAACAGGACGCGGGCCGCGCCTCGCCCGCCATCCTGCTCGGGACGCTCGCCCGCCGCCGCGCCGCCGGCGGCGGTGGCGGCGACGACGCCCTGCTGCGGCTGGAATCCGACCGCAACCTGGTGCGGATCGTCACCATCTTCCGCGCCAAGGGATTGCAATACGGCATCGTATTCTGCCCGTTTCTTTTCGATGGCCACGACGCGGGCGAACGCGGCGACTCGCCGATGCGGCTCTGGCACGACGATGCCGGCGGGCAGGTGGCGGACTGGCGGCGCGCCCCGCCCGACGAAGACCGCATCGAAGCGCGCCTGGAAGACGAACGCGATGCCGAAACCCTGCGCCTCATCTACGTGGCCCTGACCAGGGCCGTGCACCGCTGCTATCTCACCGTCGGCTGCTACGCCAAGTCCGGGAACTACAAAGAGAGCGGCCACAGCCTGCTCAACTGGCTGGCGGTCGGCGCGGGCACGACCGCCGCCGCCTGGCGGAGCAAGGACTACACGCCGGCCGGGATCGACGCGCACTGGCGCGGGTTGGCCTCATCCAGCGGCGGCGCGATCGCGCTCGACGAACTCCCTTCCGGAGAAGGCGAGCCCCTGATGCCGGATGCCGGAGAAGCGGCCTTCTCCGCCCCGCGCCCCCCGCGCCTGCCGGTCGGCTGGCGGCTGGGCAGCTTCAGCGCCATCGTCTCGGGCGCGACCCATGAAGACGCGGCCCGCGACCACGACGCCCGGATCGAACCGCCCGACGCCGTGGCGGACGCGGACGCCGCTCCGCCGCCGGACGACGACATCCTGCGCTTTCCGCGCGGCGCGATCGCCGGCGACTGCATCCATGCCGTCTTTGAAGCCATCGACTTCCCCCGCCCCGAAACCCGCGCCGCCGCCATCGCCAGGGCGCTTGCCGCGCATGCGCCGGCGGCGGGCAAGGATGCCGCCCGCCTGCCGCGCATGTTGGCCAGACTCGTCGACGACGTACTCGCCACCGCGCTCCTCGCCACCGGAGAAAACATCCTGCGCCTGGAGACCATACCCAGGGAAAAGCGCCTGACCGAACTCGGGTTCTACCTGCCATCGCCGCGCCTCTCCGCCACCGTCCTCGGCGACTGGCTCGCCGGGCACGCCTACGGCATGCCGAAGCTGACCCCGCGCGACCTCGACGGCTACCTCAACGGCTACATCGACCTCGTCTTCGAGCACGCCGGGCGCTACTGGATACTCGACTGGAAATCCAACCACCTCGGCGACACGCCGCTCGCCTACGCGCCGACGGCGCTGGCCGCGGCGATGACGCGGCACGGCTACCACCTCCAGCACCTGCTCTACACCGTCGCCCTGCATCGCCACCTCGGCGGCGCGCTCCCCGGCTACGACTACGAGCGCCATTTCGGCGGCGTGCTCTACCTGTTCGTGCGCGGCGTGCGGCCCGGCTGGCTGGTCGACGGCGCGCCCGCCGGCGTATTCCGCCACCGCGCCGCAAAAGCGGACATCGAATCGCTCGACGCGCTGTTGGCTGGCTGCGGCGCGGACGCTGGCGCGAGGCGACGATGAAAGAAGCGGAAGCCCCCCCCCCGACAGACGAAAATCGCCGCCCGGAGACGCGCGACCCACCGCAAACCGCGCGCGACGCCCTCGCGGAAGGACTCGCCACCCGGATCGGACGCTGGGCCGGGGAAATGGGCGCGGCCCAGGCCGACATCGCCCCGCTGATGCGCGCGGCGCGCGAACTGGCTCTGGCTGCCTGCGATGGACATGTCTGCCTGCCCCTGGCTGCGTTGTCCGGCCCACAAGCGCAAGACACGCGCCGCGCGCTCCTGGCTGCTGGCCTGGCGGTCGAAGCCGGCGCGCGCGAGCTCTCCGCCAAAGCCTGGCCGCTGGTCATCGACGGCGAGCGCCTCTACCTGCGCCATTACTTTGAACTCGAAACCCACCTTGCCACGGCGCTTGCCACACTGGCCGCCGCCGCGCCGCCCGCCGCCGCCGCGCCCTCGCCCGCGCGCCTGCGCGCCGTACTCGACGCCCGCTTTCCGCCGCGCCCGGCAAAAGACGCGGACTGGCAGAAAGTCGCCGCGGCGCTTGCGCTCACCCGGCGACTGACCATCGTCAGCGGCGGCCCCGGCACCGGCAAGACCACCACCGTTGCCGCCCTCATCGCCTGCCTGCTCGAATGCGAACCGGACTTGCGCATCGCGCTCGCCGCCCCGACCGGCAAGGCGGCGGCGCGGCTGCGCGAGGCGCTGGCCGCGCGCGCCCGCGAACTACCGGAAGCCGTCCGCGCGAAACTCCCGGCGCAAGCCCACACCATCCACCGCCTGCTCGGCGCGACGCCGACGCAGGGACGCTTCCGCCATCACGCCGCCAACCCGCTCGCGCTCGACCTGCTCGTCGTCGACGAAGCCTCGATGCTCGACATCGCGCTCGCCGTCGCCCTGCTCGACGCCTTGCCCGCGCATGCCCGGCTGGTGCTGCTCGGCGACAAAGACCAACTCGCCGCCGTGGAAGCCGGCGCGGTCTTCGCCGACCTCTCAGCCGGCTGGCTTTTCGGCGCGGCCCAGGCGGCCCGGATCGCCGCGCTCACCGACGTGCCGGCGCAAGCGTTGCGGCACGGATCGAACCAGACCCGCGCCGCGCTCCCCGACTGCGTCGTCTGGCTCCGTGAAAGCCACCGCTTTCGCGCCGATTCCGGCATCGGTCGCCTGGCGCGCGACATCAACGCCGGCGAAGGCGCGGCGGCGCTCGGCTGGTTGCGGGCCGGCGACGGCGGCGACGCCGTCATCTGGATCGAAGAAGACGACGACGCCCGGACAAACGCCTCCACGGCGGCGCGCGGCCCCTCCGCCGCCGCGCTGGCTGCGATGGAAAACGGCTACGCCGCCTACATCGACGCGCTGCGGGCAAAGCCGGAGGGCGAACCGCCCTCGGCGCGCGCGGCGCGCGTGTTCGCCGCCTTCGAGCGTTTTCGCGTGCTGGTCGCGGTTCACGACAGCCCCCACGGGCGGGCCGAGATCGACGCCCACCTTGCCGCCCATATCCGCGCCGCGCTCGGCGTTGACCTGGCTGCCGGGCCGTTCTGGGCCGGAAGGCCGCTCATCATGCTGAAAAACGACCCCGTGACGCGGCTTTTCAACGGCGACATCGGCCTGTGCCTGCCCGACGCCGAGGGCGCCGCGCGGGTCTATTTCCCCACCGCCGACGGCAGCTATCGCGCCCTGCCGCCGCAAAGGCT
>JAIRNL010000066.1 GCA_031258035.1 Azoarcus sp.
GTTGGCGGCGGTCCCGCGGGGCTGGGAGCGGCTATCCGGCTCAAGCAGCTGGCTGCCGAACGTAACCGCGAGGTTTCCGTATGCCTGATCGAAAAAGGTGCTGAAATCGGCGCACACACCTTGTCAGGCGCAGTGATTGATCCCCGGTCGATTGCCGAGCTTTTCCCGGACTGGAAAGAGCGCGGCGCGCCGCTCATCACCCCGGCGATCGAAGATCGCGTCATGTACCTGACCGAGACGAAGTCCTACGTTTTCCCCCATGCCGTCCTGCCGGACTGTTTCGACAACGAGGGCAATTACATTGTGCGCATGGGCAACGTCACCAAGTGGCTGGGCGAACAGGCCGAGGCGCTGGGCGTGGAGGTTTATCCCGGCTTTGCCGGCGTCGATGTGCTGTACGACGAAAACGGCGCGGTCAAGGGGGTGCTCACCGGCGACATGGGCGTGAACCGCGACGGCGCGCAGGGTCCCAACTACCAGCCGGGCATGGAACTGATCGCCAGGTACACTTTCTTTGCCGAAGGCTGTCGCGGACATCTGGGCAAGCGCCTCGAAGCCAAATACAACTTGCGCGAGGGGATCGACCCGCAAACCTACGGAGTCGGAATCAAGGAACTGTGGGAAGTCCCGGTCGCCAACTATCGTCCCGGGCTGGTTGTACACACGGCCGGCTGGCCGCTCACCAGCGATGTCTATGGCGGGGCTTTTCTCTATCACCTTGAGGAAAACCTCATCGAACTCGGCTTTGTGGTGGGACTCAATTACAGCAACCCCTACCTGTCGCCATTCGAGGAGATGCAGCGCCACAAGACCCACCCCGAGATTCGCAAGTTCCTCGAAGGGGGCAAGCGCCTGGCTTACGGCGCGCGCGCCATCGCCACCGGCAATATCCAGAGCCTGCCGCGGCTGGTGTTCCCCGGAGGCGCGTTGATCGGCGATGATGCCGGTTTCCTCAACGCCGCGCGGGTCAAGGGCAACCATACCGCGATCAAGTCGGGAGCACTTGCCGCCGAGGCCGCGTTCGATGCGCTCGTCGCCGATCGGCAGCGCGATGCACTCACCGCTTTCCCGGTCGCGTTCCGCGACTCGTGGCTCTATACCGAGCTTCACAAGACGCGCAATTTCAAACCGCTGATGAAAAAATCCTTCTGGGTGGGTTCGACCTTGTTCGGCGCGGATCAGAAGCTCTTTTTCGGCAAGGCACCCTGGACGCTGCACAACCACAGCGATCACGACAAGCTCAAACCCGCGGCCGACTGTCAGAAGATCGAATATCCCAAGCCCGACGGGACGCTCACTTTCGATCGTCTGTCGTCGGTTTTCCTCTCCAACACCAACCACGAGGAAGACCAGCCCTGCCATTTGCGGCTGAAAGACCCCGAAGTGGCGATCGCCATCAATCTGGAAGTCTACGATTCGCCCGAGCAGCGTTATTGCCCGGCCGGGGTCTATGAGATCGTGCGCGATGGTGAAGGCGACAAGCCACGTTTGCAGATCAACAGCCAGAACTGCCTGCACTGCAAGACCTGCGACATCAAGGATCCGACCCAGAATATCGACTGGGTGACGCCGCAGGGCGGCGAAGGCCCGATTTACCAGGGTATGTAACGCGATCGGTAAAAAGAGAGGGCGCCGGAAGGCGCCCTCTCTTTTCCCGTCGCTCTCCGCCCTGCCCCTCGTGTCGGCTTCAATTCCGGCACTGCCGTGCCTGCTCGAACAGGCACACCGCGGCGGCGGCGGCGACGTTGAGCGATTCGATGCCTGTCGCCATCGGGATGGTGACGATTTCGTCGGCGCGGGCGAACAGCGCCGGCGAAACGCCCTGCCCTTCGGCGCCGAAAAGCCACGCCAGCGGGCCGCGCAGGTCGACATCGAACAGCACTCTGGCTGAAGGGCCCACGCCCGTTGCCACGACCCTGCCACCATGGTCGGCAAGGCTTGCCAGCGCATCGACTTGCTCGCTGATGCGCAGACGGAAATGCGCCCCCATTCCGGCACGCAATGTTTTCGGCGCCCAAACCTGGGCGCAGCCCGGCGTGAGCCAGACGGCTCCGATGCCGGCTGCGGCGGCGGTACGCAGGATGGCGCCGAGGTTGCCGGGATCCTGGATGGCGTCAAGCACCACGACGGAGGTTTGGGCCGCCTGTGCCGGCACGGGCGCCGGTGGCGCGATGCTCGCCAGAATGCCCGTTGGCGTATCAACCGGACTGAGGCGCGCAAAAAGCGCATCGGGCACGCAGACCGGGATCAGCCCGTCGGGCAGACGGGCAAGCAAGGCGGCAATCTCCGGGCGGAGGCGCCCGCTTTCCGAAACGCAGACTTCCCGCAACGGCACCCCGGCGGCGAGCGCGCAATCGAGCAGATGGACGCCATCGAGCAGCGTCTGGTTATATTCACGCCGCGCGCGGGCGTTGCCGGCAAGTGCAGCCAACAGCTTGATGCGGGGATTGTCACGCGAGGCAAGGGTAATGAAACGCGCCACTTATCTACCGTTCGAGGAAAGTCATCGTGGTTACGCAATATCGACCGTCGTCCCCGCCGCGACCAGATCGAAAAGTTCGATGACGTCGCGGTTGCGCATGTTGATGCAGCCGTGCGAATGCGGCACGCCCATGGCGAGGTCGTCGGCGGCGCCGTGGATGTAGATGTAGCGCCGCATGCTATCGACGTCGCCACCGCGATTGCGGCCGGGTTCTTCGCCGCACAGCCACAGGATGCGCGACAGGATCCAGTCGCGCCCGGGGTGAGCCGCCGCAAGTTGCGGCGTCCAGATTTCGCCCGTCGGACGCCGGCCGCGGAAGACGGCGCCCGGCGGGGCGCCGGCGCCGATCCTGGCCCGGATGCGGTGGCGGCCGCGCGGCGTGCATTCGCTGCCCGCGCGTTCGCCCGCGCCGTTGACGGCGGTGGAGACCGGATAGCGGCGGATGCGCGCGCCATCGGCGGCGAAAAGTTCGAGCGTCTGGCGGGCGATGTCGATCTGTATGCGCATGTTATCGTCTCTCATCGTTCATCGTTGCCGCCGCTTGCGCCTGTAGCGTCCGGGCGCGGCGCGCGGCGAAAAATGACGACAAAAGCATGACACACTCGTCAGCCAGCACGCCGCCGACGATGGTCGCATGGTGGTTGAGGCGCGGTTCGGCGTAGAGGTCGAGCACGCTGCCCGCCGCGCCGGTCTTGGGATCGCGCCCGCCGAAGACGATGCGGGCGATACGGGCGTGGAAGATCGCGCCGGTGCACATTGCGCAGGGCTCCAGCGTGACATAGAGGTCACAGCCAGGCAGACGGTAGTTGCCCAGAGTGCGCGCGGCTTCGCGCAGGGCCATGATTTCGGCGTGGGCCGTGGGATCGTGGGTGGAAATCGGCTGGTTGAAGCCCCGCCCGACGATTTCGCCGCCGCGCGCGACGACCGCCCCCACGGGCACTTCGCCCGCGGCGGCGGCTTCCCGCGCCAGCGCGAGCGCCTCGCGCATGAAAACCTCGTCGCTGGAATTCATGCCCGCCTCACCGCAAGGAAAACCGCACGCCGCCCCCCTGCCCCGCGATTTCCCTGGTTTCGCTCTCGGTGGGCGCGCGCTGGAAAAGACGTTCGGGCGCGATCCCGCCTTCGCTTGCCAGCCAGCGTTGTACGGCGGTTTCGCGGCGGCGGGCGAGCGCGGCGACATCTTCTTCGTCCACGGCGATGCTCTCCCACAACAGTTTTTCCATTTCCGCGACTGGCAGGCGCTTGGCCAGGCCGATGAAATTGCGCGGCTTCCTGATTCTGGCGTCGTCATAGACCTCGCCGAGCAGCGTGGCGTACTCCTCTTCGCCCAACTCAATGTCCTCCAGCCTGATTTCCTTTCCGTTTCCCATCACCTTGCGTTTTTCCGCCCTGACCATGTTGCGCAGTTTTTCGTGGCGAATGCCCTCGGTGTCGCGCCCGGCATCGGCAAAGCCGGTGATGTCGAGCTTCAGGGCCGGACGGTCTTCCAGCGATTTTGCGAGGTCGCGCAATTTCTTTTCTTGCCCGGCGCCGATGCGGGCGCTGCCGGGGTCGAAATCGAGTTGCGAGAGTTCTTCCCGCCCCAGCAGGGCGAACGGCGCGGTGATCGCCTTGCCGACGAGGCCGGCGAGGGCCCGCAGAACCAGGCCGAAAACGCTGAACTGGGGATCGTCGAGCGTGCCGCTTACCGGCAGGTTGAAGTCGATTTCGCCGCGCGGGTTCTTGAGCAACGACACAGCCAGCCGTACCGGCAGGCTGGTTGCCTCCGGGCTGTCGACGGCATCGCCAAAAGTGAGCTGGTCGAGGAAAACATGGTTCTCGGCCGAAAGCCTGCGCGCCTCGATGCGGTAATTGAGCGTGGCCGACAGTTTGCCCCGGCTGATGCCGTAGCCGACGTAGCGCCCGGAATATCCCGAGAGGGCGGGCAAATCGAAATCCTTGACCTCGGCGGTGATGTCGAGGTGGCGATCCTGCCGGAAGGGGTTGAATTCGCCCTTGATCGACAGGGGGGCCGTGTTCCCTGCCCTGCCTTGCAGCTCAAGCTTTGCCAGCGTGGATTGATCCGAGGACAGACCGGTGAGTTCGCCGGAGAGACTGCCCAGGAAAACGTTGTAGTTCGGGCGGATGTAGCGGTCGCTGAACGCGATGTTGCTGTTTCTGACGCCGATGCGCCTGATGCTGACCGGCGTCGGGGGCGTCGGCGCGGCGGCGCTTTCGCCTTCCGTGGCGGCGGTTTCCGCTGCCGCTTCTGGCGAATGCTGAATCTCGCGCAGGTTGAGCCGCCCCTGCTCGTCGAGAATCAGGCGGGATTGCAGCCCATCGACGGCAACCTCGTCGATGGCGAGCGTGAAAGGCGCCAGGTTGACCCTGGCTTTCCTGACGGCAAGTTCGCGCCAGCGCACGAAGTCGGCGTTGCCGTAGTGGTCGGTGGAAGCAAAGTTATCGACCGTGACATCGCCGCCCAGCGAGCCGGTCACGCCGCCACGCCGCTCGCGGAGAGCCAGCCACCCCCTGGCTGAAAGCCTGCCTTCCCCGATGCCGATCCGGGCCCGTCGCGCGACGTAGGGCTGCGTCGCCGGGAGGGGGAAGGCTTGCAGGTCGACGTTCAGGTCGGCCCGCAGCGGCTCAGGCACCACCGTTCCCTTCAGCGCGAGACGGCCATCCTTGCCGATGCGGCCCTGCAACGCAAGCGCCGCGCCCCTGGCTCCCTTCGCTGTCGACAAATCGCTCAATTTCAATTCGATGCCGTCGGCGGTCAGCACGGCTGGCTCGCCGGCGATGCGATCCTCGAAACGCAGCGAAGCATCCGATACGGCGGCATTGTCCAGTTGGAACGTCCAGGGCGGCTCCCCGGCGCGCGACGGCTTGCCCGCCAGGCTCATGAAATCGAATTCGCCATTACCCGCGCGGGTCACAGCCAGGGACATCCCCTTCGCATTGACGCCTCCCACCCGGATCTTGCGCGCGGCGGGCAGGATCGCGGCATTGGACAGGGTAAAATTCCTGAGTCTCAGCAACTCGCCCTTGCGCCCGGCCAGGGCGAGCGCGAAATCGGTCAGGGCGAGTCTCTCGACGCCTATCTCGATCAGGGGCGCGCCCGCGTCGTCCGGCGAGGCTTGTATCCGGTAGTGAAACGCCCCCCCGGCGCGGCCATGGCGGATTTCAGCGCCGGGCAACATATCCGCGTAATAGCGCCCGTAGAGCGCGGGCTGTAGCTCTTCCACCACCAGATTTCCGCTGTACTCGAGCAGCGGCTTCAGACGCAGGTGATCCTGATGACTGAACTTCTCCCTTGAAGCGGTCGTGTAATCGAGGCGGATCTCCGCGGGGACATCGCTGCCGGTGGCGAAATCGCGCAAGTCGAGATTGATTGCCTCCAGCCGGGTGCTGAATCCTCCCGCCAGCGCGTTGTCGCTGTAGCGGATCAGCCCGTCGCGGATGCGTGCCGAGGAGAGCCGGAAATCGAACGGGGCGCCTTTCTTCACCGTCTTTGTCCTGGCTGCGGACGCGGTTTCCCGGTTGGATGCGGGCAGCAGGCCCGTCAGGTTGAAGCCACCGCCAGCCAGGCGGACGAGATCGAGTTCCGGCTGTTGCAAGCGCAACTTGCTGAGATGATAGCGCCCGCGCAGGGGCTGGACATCCGCGAGTTCGGCTTCCAGTTCGCTTACCGCCAGCACCGGGCGACCGGCGCGATCCTGGATCGCCAGGTCATCGACCCACGCCTTGCCCTGGATGCGAACCGTCGGCGCATTGCCGTCCTTGCCCTGCTCGAACGTCACATACAGGTCGAGACCGAGCTTTCCCGAAGGCAGCCTGAAGGCAGGATCGAAAGGCAGGTAGACCAGCCATGGCGACAGATCGAAATCCTTGAGCGACAGACTGAGTTCATTCTTGCTATCGTCGGCAAACGGCTTCAGGCGTCCTTTCGCGTCCAGGGGGCGATTGTCGAGTAGCGCCGACAGATCCGGCTCGACGAAAACGTCGACTTCGACCGGCAGGTTGGAGATGAAGGGCAAACCCAACTTGATCCCGGAGAGGCGATGCGTCGAGCCGGCAACCTGGTCGTCCAGTTCGAGCAGGCCGTTGTCGACATGGATGTTGGCTATCGAAAAACGCAGCGGTTCATCCCCCTCCTCCGCCGCTTCCCCGCCGAAACGATCGAGCACGTCGGAGAAGTCGTAACGCCCGGCGCCGAGCCGGACAAACCGGATGCGCGGCCCTTCGAGCGCCAGCTCCCGCACCACCGGCCCACCGTGCCAAAGCGACGAGACCTCGAAATTGACCGCGAAGCGATCCAACGCCGCAGCGGGCGGGCCGGCATCGGCGCCGGACGCCTGCATGATCCGCAGGTCGCGGATCTCAGCCGACAGGGTGAAAGGATTGAAGCTGGCTGCCCCGATAGAGACCTCGCGCCCCAGCAGACCGTACAGAAACGACGGCGCGAAATGCACCGTCAGCAGCGGCGCCGCAACGAAACCCAGTCCCGCATAAAGAACCAGGACAAGCGCGATCCAGAGCAGGGGACGAGTAAAACGTCGCAACCGTGACACCCCGAACCGCGCGGAAACCGGGGTTGTCGTCGCGGGCGCTTCCATTTATGAAAATTTCTCCTCTGATACCGGCGCGGATGCGCGCATATGATCCATGCTCATGCCATGTATCGTCTCACGGACGGACACGGGGAAATATATCCGGCAGAAGTGCATGCGGCATATACAGGATGGGCGCGCCGAGCCGACGGGCTGTCCGGACATGACAGCGAATGAGGCGGATCATTCCCCCCGTGTGGATTATTTCCCATATCCAGGCAACTTCACACAATAAAGTGACAGCATTCCATTTGGTAAATGCTTACTATCGTTAGCTCTATGCAGCATACTATCACGTACTGACATGGCACATATGAAATTACGCTCACTGCTGATCCTCGGTTTCGGTCTGATTCTCGCCGCGCTTGCCATTGTGGGAGGACTCTCCGTCGTCACCAGCAGCAACATCGCCGCGAGCATTGGCGACATCGCCAACCGCCGCCTCCCGACGCTCACGCTGTACAGCAATCTCGAAAACGGGATCCGCGACATCCACGACCAGTCGTTCCAGGTAATGACCTTGCCCGCGCCTTCCCCGCAGGTGACGACAACCTACGAAGACCTGCGCAATCAGCGCAGCGTCGCCTTCTCTACAGTCGCGGACTTGCGCAAGAAGCTCGAGACTCTGCCGCG
>JAIRNL010000151.1 GCA_031258035.1 Azoarcus sp.
TCTTCAAACGAACCATCAATGGAGCAACACCATGTACGCGGTGATAAAAACCGGCGGCAAGCAGTATCGCGTCGCGGCCGGCGAAAAGATCAAGGTAGAACAGATACCGGCCGACGTGGGTTCCCAGATCACTCTCGACCAGGTTTTGCTGGTCGGCGAAGGCGAGTCGGTCAGGATCGGCACGCCCGTGGTTGCCGGGGCCACCGTCACGGCGTCCGTGCTCGCGCACGGTCGTCACGACAAGGTCAGGATTTTCAAGATGCGGCGGCGCAAGCACTACCAGAAGCACCAGGGGCATCGCCAGAACTACACCGAAATCCGCATCGACGAGATTTCGGCCTGAGAGCGGAGGTCATTCGACATGGCACATAAAAAAGCAGGCGGCAGTTCGCGCAACGGCCGCGACTCGGAATCGAAACGCCTCGGCGTGAAACGCTACGGCGGCCAGTTCGTCGCGGCTGGCAACATCCTCGTGCGCCAGCGCGGCACCCAGTTCCATCCGGGCGAGAACGTCGGCATCGGCAAGGATCACACCCTGTTCGCGCTCGTCGACGGTACCGTGCGTTTCCTCATCAAGGGGCCGCAAAACCGCCGCACGGTGGCGATCGTCCCGGAGACGCCCGCCGCCGCCTGAGCGTTGCGAGCCTCCCTGAGCGACGACGTCCAAAGCCCTGTCCTTCGCGTCGGGGCTTTTTTGTTTGAGCCCGCGCGCCAGCCCCGGAATTCATACGATGAAATTTTTTGACGAAGCCCGCATCGAAGTGATCGCTGGCGACGGCGGCGATGGCGCGGCCACGTTCCGGCGCGAAAAATACGTGCCGCGCGGCGGCCCCAGCGGTGGCGACGGCGGACGCGGCGGCAGCGTGCATGCGCTCGCCGACCGCAACATCAACACCCTGATCGACTACCGCTATACCCGCATATTCCGCGCCGAGCGGGGCGAAAACGGCGGCAGCCGCGATTGCTATGGCAAGGGGGGCGGGGATATCGTCCTGCGTTTCCCGGTCGGCACCATCATCAGCGACGGCGACAACGACGAGCGCATCGCCGACCTCGACGAGGATGGCAAGAGAGTGCTGCTCGTCGCAGGCGGTCGCGGCGGGCTGGGCAACATTCATTTCAAGTCGAGCACCAATCGCGCGCCGCGCCAGCGCACCCTGGGACAGGAAGGCGAACGGCGCAAGCTCCACCTCGAACTCAAGGTGCTGGCTGATGTCGGCCTGCTCGGACTGCCCAATGCCGGCAAATCGACTTTCATCCGCGCCGTCTCGGCCGCGCGGCCCAAGGTGGCCGATTACCCCTTCACGACGCTGGCGCCCAATCTCGGCGTGGTGCGCACCGCCGAGCGACGCAGTTTCGTCATCGCCGACATCCCCGGCCTGATCGAAGGCGCGGCGGAAGGCGCCGGCCTCGGCCACCAGTTCCTGCGCCACTTGCAACGTACCCATCTTTTGTTGCACCTCGTCGACCTCGCGCCTTTCGACCCCGAAGCCGACCCGGCGCGCGACGCCCTCACCATCGCCGCCGAACTGCGCAAGTATGACGAGGATCTGTTCGCCAAACCGCGCTGGCTGGTGCTCAACAAGCTCGATCTCATCGAGCCCGGCGAACGCGCCGCCCGCATCCGGGCTTTCCTCGATGCCTGCGGCAGTCCGGTGGAGCGCCTTTTTGAAATCTCCGCCATCAACGGCGAGGGTTGCGAGGCGCTGGTTTTCTCGATCCAGGATTTTCTCGACGCGGAACGCGACCGCATCGCGGCCGAACGCGAACAGCGCCACGCCGCCGAACGGGAACGGCTCGCCGACCTCGATGCCGCGCGCAACGCCGAGGCGCGCGCCTGGCAGGCGGCGGTTGCCGGAGATGACGGCGGCGACGACGACGAGCACGACGACGAGGCCAAATGAGCACGAGAATGTGCCTCCGCGACGCCCGTCGCCTGGTGGTCAAGATCGGCTCGGCGCTCCTCACCAACGACGGCGCCGGGCTGGATCACGCCGCCATCGACGAGTGGGCGCGCCAGATCGCCGCCCTGCGCCGGAGTGGCCGCGAAACCGCGCTGGTCTCCTCGGGAGCCATCGCCGCCGGCATGCAGAGGCTGGGCTGGGAAAAACGGCCGCACGAAATGTATCTTCTCCAGGCCGCGGCGGCGGTCGGGCAGATGGGGCTGGTGCAGGCCTACGAAAACATCTTCGCGCGCCACGGCCTCGCCACCGCGCAGATCCTGCTCACCCACGACGATCTCGCCGACCGCAACCGCTACCTCAATGCGCGCTCCACCCTCGCCGCCCTGCTCGAACTGGGCGTGATCCCGATCATCAACGAGAACGACACCGTCGTGACCGATGAAATCAAGTTCGGCGACAACGACACCCTCGGCGCGCTGGTCGCCAACCTGATCGAAGCCGACGCCCTCGTCATCCTCACCGACCAGAAAGGTTTGTATACCGCCGATCCGCGCCGCGACGCGAACGCCACGCTGGTCGGGGAAGGCAAGGCCGGGGATCGCCGTCATGAGGCGATGGCGGGCGGCGCGGGCACCGGCATCGGCAAGGGCGGCATGCTGACCAAGGTGCTGGCTGCGCGCCGGGCCGCGCGCAGCGGCGCGCACACCTGCATCGCCAGCGGCCGCGAGCCGGATGTCCTGCTGCGCCTGATCGCGGGCGAGGCGGTCGGCACCCTGCTCCAGGCCAGCGACACGCCGATGGCCGCGCGCAAACAGTGGCTTGCCGATCACCTGCAACTGGCGGGCGCGCTCGTCATCGACGCCGGCGCGGTCGAGGCGCTCCACGGCGGCAAGAGCCTGCTGCCCGTCGGCGTCATCGAGGCGCGCGGCGACTTCCGGCGCGGCGAAGCCATCGCCTGCCTGGATGAAACGGGCGAGGAAATCGCGCGCGGACTGGTCAACTACGGCGCGAGCGAATGCCGCCGCATCCTGAAAAGGCCCAGCGCCGAAATCGAAGCCGTCCTCGGCTACGTCGCCTCGCCGGAGATGATCCACCGCGACAATCTGGTCGTGCGCAAGCAGGGCTGAACGACGCCGCTGGCCCGCTTCCCGGCGGATCGAAAACCCATCCGCCCACATCCGGGCGCCGCCCGAGGCTCACCTTCGGCTGTAGTTCTCCAGTTCGCCCAGCGGAATACCGAAATGCAGCCGCTCTTCGAGCAGTTCAAGCAAGGGCATGACAGCGGCGATGACGTCCGGCAGGCGCTCCATGACATCCTCGGCGGCGCCGACCCGTAGCTGGAGCAGGGCCTGGTCGATGCTGATCATGTGCGCCATGTAGCTCTCGACCACCTTCACGTCGACTTCGCCCCCTTCGCTGACGATGCGGTTGCCCCCGGCAGCCAGACCGCGTCGCACCCGCTCCTGCGCGATGGCGATGAGATCTTCGACGCTCTCGGCGCTATCCGCCTCCGAACCCGCAATGCCGATGGTGACGCTGATGCGGATGCGCTCCTCGCGGTAGGTCATCACCAGCTTTTCCATGGCTTTCTGCAAGCGCAGGGCGAACGCGCAACAGCCGGAAAGCGCGGTACTGGGCGAGAGCACCGCGAAGCACGCTCCCGACAACTGGGTGATGGTGTCTTCCTTGCGCACCCTGGCTGCAAGGATCTTGGCGAGTTTGTTGGCAATCAGTTCGGCGATGCGGCTGCCATGCCATTCGACCAGCTGGTCGTAGTGGTCGATCTCGACCACCATCACCGAAAGCGCGAGCTGGTGCCGGCGCGCCTGCGCCAACTGCTGCTCGCCGTTGTGGTTGAAATACGCCGGGGTCGCCAGCCCGGAAACCGGATCGACCAAGTTTTGCGTTGCCAGCGTGCCGCGGCTCACGGCGAGATTCCGCTTGGTATCAGCCAGCGACAATAGCGATTCGAGCCGCGCCGTCATCTCGGCGCAACCCGCGCCCTTGGAGACGAAATCGTTGGCCCCGAGTTTCAGGGCGCGCTCGCGCGCGACATCGTCCTCGTCGCCGGAGATGATGACCACCGGCATTTCCTGGATGCGCTGCACCTTGGCCGCGCGAATCCGTTCCAGCAGCTCGAAGCCGTCGAGCCGCGGCATGCCGAGGTCGGTGAGCACGAGCTGAATCTCGGGGTCGACCAGCAAGGCGCCCCAACCCGCCTCGCCGTCAGCTTCCTCGCGGATCCGGAAGCGGTGGCGTATTTGCTTGGACAGGCTGGCGCGCACCATGCGCGAGTCGTCGACGATCAGTATTTTCGGCAGGACTTCGGTTTCTTCTTCGGCCATGGCATTTACCCGATGCGACGCTCTTGATCCAGAATGCGGACGACGGTTCGCCCTCTCGCCCGCCCGTCAATGAAAGCGGCAAAGGCTTCCGGCAAGGCCTCGAATTCGATGACCCGCACGAAATCGTGCAAATGGCGCGGCTTGAGATCGGTAGCCAGCCGCGACCACACCCGTTGCCGCAGGGCCATGCTCGCATAACCGGAATCAATCCCCAAAAGGCTTACGCCACGCAGGATGAACGGAAACACCGTGGTCGAGAGCCGGGAATCGGCGGCATTGCCGATGCTGGCGACGGTGCCGGCCTGCCGCATCGTCGCCAGCACCCAGTTCAGGATGGCGCCGCCGACGTTGTCGACCGCGCCCGCCCAGCGCGCGGCTTCGAGCGGGCGCGCCTTCTCGACATCCAGCCCGCCGCGCGGGAGGATTTCCGCCGCGCCGATGCGGCGCAGGAAATCCGCTTCTTCCGGCTTGCCGGTCAGCGCCGCCACTTCGTAGCCGAGCCGAGCCAGCATGTCGATAGCCAGCCCGCCGACGCCGCCGCTCGCGCCCGTGACCACTACCGGGCCATTGCCGGGCGCAAGGCCGTTGTCTTCCATCCGGACGATGCCGAGCGCCGCGGTCAGGCCCGCCGTGCCCAGCGCCATCGCCTCCATGAGATCCAGCCCCGCCGGCAACGGAACCACCCAGTCGGCCGGCACCCTGGCATATTCGGCATAGCCGCCATGGTGGGCGACGCCGATGTCGTAGCTGGTGGCGATCACCGCGTCTCCCGCCCTGAAGCGGGGGTCGGCGCTCTCGATCACTTCGCCGGACAGGTCGATGCCGCCCACGCAGGGAAAGCGCCGGATGATCTTGCCCGCCCCGGTCGCGGCGAGCGCATCCTTGTAGTTGATGCTCGAAAAATGCACCCGGATCAGCACTTCGCCGGCATCGAGCTGCGCCGGCGACAGCGAAGTCAGCGCGGCGTGCACCCGCCGCGCCTCGTCCTGTCCGATCAGGAATGCCCTGAAAGAATCTTTCTCTCCCGCCATGTGTCCTCCTTTGTCCCCCTTGGTCCTGCTTTTATCTTTGGCGGTATTTCCCGCCGGCGCCACGCCCCGGGCATGGATGACATGGGTTTTCGATTATAGCCCGTTCGCCGCAATTCCTGCCGGTCATCGGGCGGACGGCCCAGGGCGGCCGCACGGATGCCGCCATCGTACACGCTGACATTTTTTGTTTATTTTGCGCGGATCGTCATCGGGTCTGAACGGGGCGGGCTTTATTGTCATGGCGCTCACGCTCTCGCTTCGTATGGAATGACCACATGCATGAGTCTCGTCTCGTTCGCCGTGATAGAGGCCGGGAAATGAATTTTGTGCCGCGGCAGGGCGCCCACGAAATCATGCGTTTTCGTCTGGTAGAAATTCCGCAAGATGAATTCGATGAACCACCGAGGCGTCAATGGTGCCGAAACGGGTATACGGCACCCCTTTACATCGGCCAGCGTGAGATGGCTCTTTGGATGAACGACATCGACATGGGCGTCTTCACGCGCATCGAAATCGAAACGCAAGGGGGATGGAACGATTCTGCGTTGAACGATCTCGATGAACAGATCGTCGCGCATGTACGCACCTGGATCGTCCCGAAACGACAGCAGGCTTGGCGAAGGGTAAAAGGCAAGCCTGTGCCGTAGTAGTTCGCCATTTTCGATGCGGTACATCATCTGGAGCAACGCGCCATCAATGAGCTTCATGTTGTATGAACGCTTGTCGGCCAGTTCCCGGTAAATCTCGGCATATTCGATATTGCCCAGTGCAATGGAAACGTATTCCGAACCGCTGAAGGTGATGTCCGCCTTGCTGCCGGATGATCGAATGGCGGAAAAGTTTTGGTCGTTACAAATTCCTCCGCGGATCAATTCGGAAATCAGCCCATCCATGTCTTCTTTGATGCTTTTCGGGGTCGGCAGCATTATTCATTTCCCCACAAAGACCTTCTTTAATCCCTCGCGGGTTGCCTCATCAAGGTCTTCCAGATGCAGTTTGCCACTCTTCAGATCGCTCAGGAGACCGGCAAACTGGTTCTTGCTCTGCTCGAGACGCCGCCGTTCTTGCGGAGACAGATCGCGGTGAACGATGCGCAACTTACCCAGCAAGGTTTCGTCTGGATAATCGAAATCCAAAACGAATTCATGCCGCTTCAAGGCAGAGAACTCGTCGATCAGGCCCTGCATCCCGGGGCCATGACCGATGACGCGAACCCAGCCCTTGCTTCGGGTGATCGCCGTGAAAAGACGGTTGCGCAAGCTGGCAAGACCTTTGGCAGAACTATTGCAGTCTTGCGCATTGATGACATAGACCATGCCCGCTTCATTTCCCTTGGCACGGTAGATGCCCGTAAATGTCACGGACGGGGTATCGGTCCGAAAAAACACGTCCCCATCCGTATCGACACCGGCCAAATGGGCCTGGATACCCACATCAAAGAGCTGCTGGCGGATGGGACCCATGCTGCGGCGGGCCGTCAGAGGATCAGGGTGAATGACGATGATGTCGTCGTGACGAAGTTCGTCCTCTTCCAGGTTGCGCTGAATCTGTTGAACGAGCCATGCGTTCTGCCGCGCCTCGTCATCGAATTTGATGAATTGGACGAGATCATCGACGTCCGAATGATCTTCCAGAAACTTTGGGCTGGTTTCGGGAGTGCGCTCAAGGACGATATGCTGGCCTTTCGTCAATTGCCCGCTCTGAACCCTGTAGCCGATCTGCTCCCATAGCGCCGGGTAGTCGAACATTTGAACCAGGCCCGTTTCTGGGCCTTGCGGGTCCCGGTAAATGCCAAAACCAAGGCCGTGGGCCGATACCAAAACCGGGCGAGAGTTTCTGTAGCATTTCTGCAAGATCACGTCTCGCCTGGGGTCATCGCCGAACGTGACCAACGGCTGTCTGTACTCATCGTTGCCAAAGATTTCCTCCGGTGGGGGAAGAGAGTTTCCCGAGAGGTTCTGGAGTTCGTCGTAAGCGTAAACCAGGCGCTTCGGCGGCTTCAGCATGGCGTAGCAGAGCTTCAGAAAACTTGGGGGAAAGTCCTGTGCTTCATCCGCAAGAATGACGTCGTAGAGATGCGCCGCTTCCGGGGCTTTTTCCAATACAGTCCGGCAAACGCCATCGAAAGCCCGTTCACTCCCTCCGAATTTGTCGGATGCGCTCCTGAAGTCGAAGAACTCCGTTCCCGTCGCACGGCAATACTCGTAGTAGATGCCATCTCTTGCATCGCCTCCCGGAGCGCCCCAGGCATTGACCACACGAATCTTCGTCCAGTCCGGTTCCTCGCCACTCTGCTCGATACAAAAATTGTTGATCAAACGGCGGAATTGTCCCTTGAGAGAACGGGTATTGAAGGTTACGGCGATGCGCCAATCTGGGTGCTGCGTGTGCAGATAGGCAGCCTTGAGCGCCAATACGATGGTCTTGCCCGAACCAGCCAGCCCCCGGATACGCTGAACGCCCTCCACCGTTTCGATGACAGTCTTGTTCTGCCGATGATCGAGCGTTGCGATGGAATCTTCGAGACGCTTGAGTTTGGCTCCACGTGAATCTTCGCGCTGGACTTCACGCTTGGAACGGCCTTTCCGAATACTACTGAGGCTCTCGATGGCCGATAGAGTCATGCGGTAGATTTCATCGCCGCCATCCGCCCAATTCAGTTCGTTCAAAGCGGCGGCAAGACCCTGTTCATCGACGAGTGGGTAGCCATCTTTCGCCTCAGCCTCGACGTTGGCGATTCCCGACGCAAATGAAATGACCGACAGCGGCACCAGCAACTGACGCCCCTTGAGCAGTTCGCGGTGCAACTTCAATCGTGCTTCGATCTTGTTTGCCAAGTCGTCTTGACGTTCCGCGTATTCCCCGACGCTCTTCCCTTCGATCAAATCGAACAATACTATCCCCTTGGAGGGACTCACCAAGGTGGCGTCTATCGAATATTTGCCATCTGGAGTGGCGATCAGCGGGTAGCCAGTGAAGACCTCACCCCGTATGCCCCGCAAGGCTTTGAGGCTTTTCAGCAGCACGTCTGTTGTGACGGGTTTTTTGTTCACGCCCTGCGTAATGTTGAGTTGTTCAGTCATTCTCGACCTCTATGATCTTTGGAATCGCCGGCAATACGGTACCATAATCCACGCCGCTCGCCCCACGCTTTGGCGCTCGTGCGATTGCCCTGGCAGACGGCTCAGGGCGCCCGCCTCATGGCGCGGTCGCTTGCGGCGGCGGCATCCATTCGAGACGGCTTTCCGCGATTCCGCCGTGCCCATGTTCCTTTAGTTCGCCCCAAAGCCGACGATAATCGGAACGATCGCCCGCCATTGGGGAAACCCATGCCCGTACTCACGCGTGCCCTGTCTTCAGTCGAAGCGTATGTCGACTTCTTTTCTCGACAGCCCCTGCCGGTGCTGCGTCGCACGGTTGGCGAATTCAGCCGCCTGAGCGCGGATATCGACCGCGTCACCCGCCAGGACATCGCCACGGCGGTGCTGAGCGATCCAATGATGGCGATGCGCCTGCTCTCGCATCTCGAAATCCACCGCAAGGCCGCCCAGAATCACGACATCGTCACGATCGCCGGCGCGCTGGTGATGATGGGCGTCGTGCCGTTTTTCAGAGCCTTCGGCAACCTGCCCACCGTCGAGGATGCGCTCGCTTCCCGGCCCCAGGCCCTGCTCGGCTTGCTCAAGGTCATCAGCCGGGCCTGCAAGGCGGCCCATTATGCCCGCGACTGGGCCGTGATCCGGCACGATCTCGACGTCAACGAAATCACCGTCGCCGCCCTGTTGCACGAAGCCGCTGAAATGGTGTTCTGGATCAACGCGCCCGATCTCATCCAGCGCGCCTATGACATGCAGCGCGCCAACCGCGGACTGCGCAGCGCCACGGTGCAGCGCGAGATTTTCGGGGTAACTGCCAGCGAGGCCCAGTCCGCCCTGATACGCGCCTGGCGCCTGCCCGGCCTGTTGCTGAACCTGCTCGACGCATCCCAGGCCGACGACCCCAGGGTGCGCACGATCACCCTCGCGTCCGACTTCGCCCGCCACCTGGCTCTCGGCTGGGACAATGCGGCCCTGCCCGACGATGTCGCCTGCCTGAGCGCGCTGCTGCGCATCCCGCCCGAAGTCTTGCTGCGCCGCATCGGCGCCCCGGAAGAAATCTGGCCGAAACTGTTGCCGGCAGCCTACGCCGGGGCTTTTCCCGCCTCACCGGGATGACGATCCGCGTCTCACTCAGCTTCCCGCGCGGCTTTCCAGCGCCTCCCAGCGCACAAGGGCGGCATCGAGTTCGAGCGCGATTTCGTCGAGACGCGCCCCGAGCCGGGCGACTTCCCCGGGCGCATCGCGGTATGAGGCCGGATCAGCCAGACGCGCCTGAAGCGCGGCTTCCTCGGCTTCGAGCGTGGCAATGCGATCGGGCAGGGCGGCGAGTTCGCGCTTTTCGTTGAATCCGAGCTTGTCGCCGCGCCCGGCGGCAGGGGGCGTTTTGCCCGGCGCGGCGGCGCGGTCGGCGTTTTCTTCCCGGGGTCGGCGGACAGGTTCGCGCGCCGCCTCGCGTTCGCGGCGCACGCGCTGCCATTGTTCGTAGCCGCCGGCATATTCTTCCCAGTGGCCATCGCCTTCGGCGGCGATCACCTGGGTCACGACGTTATCGAGGAAGGCGCGATCGTGGCTGACCAGGAACAGGGAGCCGTCGTAGCCGGAGAGCAATTCTTCGAGCAGTTCGAGGGTTTCGATGTCGAGGTCGTTGGTCGGCTCGTCGAGCACCAGCACGTTGGCGGGGCGGGCGAAGAGGCGCGCCAGCAGCAGGCGATTGCGCTCGCCGCCCGAGAGCGAACGCACCGGCGATCGCGCCCGCTGCGGCGCAAAAAGGAAATCGCCCAGATAACCGATGACGTGTTTCCTGTTGCCGGCGATTTCGATGTAATCCGCGCCGGGGCTGATGACTTCGGTGAGCGGCAGGTCGGGATCGAGTTGGGCGCGCATCTGGTCGAAGTAGGCAACCGACAGGCGCGCGCCAGACCGGACGCTGCCCGCGTCGGGCGCCACCTCCCCCAGGATCAGCTTGAGCAGCGTGGTCTTGCCCGCGCCGTTCGGCCCCACGATGCCGACCCGGTCGCCGCGCAGGATGCGGGTGGAAAAATCGCGCACCACGACCTTGTCACCGTAGCTTTTGCGGACGTGCGTCAGTTCGGCCACCATCTGCCCGCTTTTTTCGCCGCGTTCGAGCGCCAACCGCACCCGTCCGAGCCGTTCCCGGCGCGCGGCCCGTTCCCGGCGCAGGGCTTCGAGCCGCCGCACCCGGCCCTCGTTGCGGGTGCGGCGCGCTTCCACGCCTTTGCGAATCCACGCTTCTTCCTGGGCGAGCAGCTTGTCGAAACGGGCGTTCGAGCCGGCCTCGGCTTCCAGTTCCCCGGCCTTGCGCCGCTGGTAATCGGAAAAACTCCCCGGATAGCTCGCCAGCCGCCCCCGGTCGAGTTCGACGATGCGGGTGGCGACGCGATCCATGAATGCCCGGTCGTGGGTGACGACCACCACCGCGCCGGCGAACGACTGGATCAGCCCTTCGAGCCACAGGATGCCGTCGAGGTCGAGATGGTTGGTCGGCTCGTCGAGCAGCAGCAGGCGCGGCGCGGCCACCAGCGCCCGCGCCAGCGCCACGCGCTTGATGCCGCCGCCCGAGAGGCTGGCGACCGACGCCTCCGCCGTCAG